>CACZTE010000028.1 GCA_902784045.1 uncultured Eubacterium sp.
AAAGCCACTCACAAGATACCGTTTCCGCAAGGTTCAGAAGAGATCTAAACTCAAGCAGTCTGTTTCTCGTCTTGTCAATGTTCTGTTCACTGAATTGGAAGCGCTTGTTCCGTCACTTCATTTGAATTCTGTTGACACCATTCTCATATTTGTCAACAACTCATAGCATTTAGCTCAATTGAAAAATATTCTAACATAATCATAAATACCGATCAATTGTATATTAATTTTTTATCTTTTCTCGACATTTTTTTATCATACTTTGACGGCTGTTTGTAATAAAATTAGAATGTTCAATCATTATCAAATATGAACTGGATCTGTACCTTCATTGGTACAACGAAAAAAAGAAGTAAAAAATCGTCAGGAGACTTGAGTCCTATGGCGTACAGGCGTTCTCTTGAATGAGCTATCTAAGCTGTCCAAAAAAATGTCCGCGTCCCCATACATGAAAAACTGGTTTTTTTATGGTATGAAATTAAATATGATTGATTGATGAAAGATATCATTTAATCATTACCAAAACGATAACGACTGAATTTAGGAGACTATTTAATGAGTTTAACAAAGAAAATTATTGCGATTTTATTATTTTTATTTGCGGTTATTGTCGGTAGCGGCGCCTTTTTTGTCATTCTTATTCTGTCAAGTGTAAGCTCCGGTCCGCGTCTTGACGAAAGTTCACTGAGCATCAATACCTTACCCAATACCGAAATCGTCAACATCGCGCTTTTTGGGATTGACGGTCGCGAAGGTGTGGAAGGCGACCGCACCGATACCATTATGATCGCTTCTGTCGATTTGAATAAAGGCGACGTCAAAGTCACCTCTATCATGCGTGACCTGTATGTGCGTATTCCCGCCGGCAGCAATAATGGAGAAAGTTTTGACAAAATCAACGCGGCCTATATGTACGGCGGTCCCCAACAGTCCATCCAGACCATCAACGAAAATTTCGATATGAACATCAGTGATTATGTCATCGTTGATTTTAATTGTTTGGTTGACACCGTTGACGCTTTGGGCGGTATTGATATCGACGTAAAAAACGACGATGTTGTCTACTGGACTAATTATTACATCCGTGATGTCAACGAAAAAACAGGCCACAATGATCCAAATTTAGCAACAACGGGTATGCAAAAGCTCACCGGCGTTCAGGCTCTGGCCTATTTCCGCAACCGCTATTCCGATGATGATTACAAACGAACCGAAAGACAGCGCGAGGTTGTCAAGGCCATGTTTGACAAAGCCGTCTCTGCTGACATCATGACGACCCTTAATATCATCAACAAGGTTTATCCTTATATTCAAACGTCAGTTTCGCTTAACGAGATTACCAAATACGCCAGTGCTTATATGGCTCTCAAAGACAGAACCTATACCAACGGCAGAGTTCCATTTGATGGCTACAACACTGGCACCAATATTGATGGAACCTCCTATGTGGTTCCGGTAACTTTGGAAGATAACGCCGTGTTGCTGCACAAGCTGATTTACGGTGAAAACAACGGATACACGCCTTCGGCAACTGTCAAATCAATCAGTGATGCCATCGTCTCCCGAACCGGACTGTCCCATGGCTCAACAGCGGATCCTTCGGCCAACGGCTCCCCCAACGGCGGACAGTAGCAGCGGTTCAGCTTCCTGAAAATGCAGTAAGCTATTCCGAGGATATCGCTTATTGATATGATCTAAAAAAGCCTAAAGGAAAATCGAAGATTTTCCCTTAGGCTTTAAACTTTTGTGGGTTTTCAGGCACTTCTCACAGCTGTTCTCACAAGTGGATTGTCCCGCTTGCGCTGTTCGCCGGATGCGCCTTCAAAATTGTTATTGTTTGTATTTATCTGGGATAGACAGAACATTGTTTCTTGTCGCGGCCAAGGCGTTCAAAAGCGACAACGCCGTCAACCAGTGCGAACAATGTATCGTCACCACCGCGTTTGACGTTGGTGCCGGGATGGATCTTGGTTTACACGACTGAGGGAAGAGTGTTGGTACTGTCAAGAATTTTGCGCAAATTTATTTTTAGATTAAACTGTCCAATAGTCCGATGACCACCCAGGAGAATATCGAAGCATCTGTACATTTATTAGTAGCAGATCCAAGTATTTATAATATTGCTTGATGGCTATCTAAATATTCCTTGTTTTAGAAAAAGTAGTTATCTAATGATTGAGTTTCCTTCTTCAGAAAACTCTTTTGACCATAAATGCTTCATGTTGAGGTATATTGTGGTTCCCCAGTTGCTACTTTCTACATATCTTAATCTGGCACATACCAGCATTAACGCAGATTCACCATCCGGAAATGTGCCGACCACTTT
>CACZTE010000029.1 GCA_902784045.1 uncultured Eubacterium sp.
GGCTGTCAATCTCGTTAAAAATCAACTGACCGACCATGCGCTCATGCTCTGACAAAGTGCCGCGGATTGTGCCGAAAAAAGCAATCAGTTCTTTCACCGACATGTCCGTGAGCTCGATAATGTTGCGTCCGGCCACCGTCACCGCCAAACTCGTGGGATTGAGCCGTTTGCCATGACAATCCGGACACGGAATTTCCGTCATATACCGCTCGATAAACCCGCGCATTGTGTCGGATTTGGTCTCTTTAAAGCGGCGCTCCATATTGTTGATCAACCCTTCGAAGGTTGACGTATAGGTACCCTGAAATTTACCGTTGTACGTGATCTCCATCGGATCCGCGGAACCGTAAAAAAGCTCATCCATAAAAGCGTCCGGCGCGTCTTCCAAAGGCGTATCCAGATTGATGCCGTGCTTTTCGGCTAACATATCGATCATATGAACCAGAATCTTATTCTCGTTTTTCAAACCGAAAAATTTAATGGCGCCTTCGTTCACCGAAAGACTCCTATCAGGGACCAGACGATCGGGATCAATTTTTTTATAAAACCCAAGGCCGTTGCACGTCGGACACATGCCGAAGGGGTTATTAAAGGAAAAACTTCTGGGCTCCGGAATCGGCATGGAAATACCGCAATCGGGACAGGACAGCTTTTCGCTGTAAAGGGTGCTCTCTCCCCCGATGACCTGACATTTCATCAAGCCGTCCGCCAGTTTCAAAGCCGTTTCAACGGAATCCGTCAAACGCTTTTTCATATTGTCCTTTTTCTTCAGACGGTCAACAACAATGTCAATATGATGCTTGATGTTTTTATTTAAATCAAAATCCTCGGAAAAATCATGCATTTCCCCGTCAATGATCACCCTGACAAATCCGCTGCGTTTATAGTGGTCCAAAAGCTTTTGATGCTTGCCCTTCTCCCCGCGGACCACCGGTGCCAAAATCATAAATTTTGTGCCGTCTTCCAGCTTTAAAACCGCGTCGACGATTTGATCAATGCTTTGCGCCCGGATGGGTTTTCCGCATTTCGGACAATGGGGAATGCCGATTCGGGCGTAAAGGAGCCTGAAATAATCATAGATTTCGGTGACAGTGCCCACCGTGGAGCGGGGATTGCGGTTGGTCGTCTTTTGATCAATGGCAATAGCCGGCGACAAACCCTCAATTTTGTCCACCAGGGGCTTTTGATTATTGCCGAGAAACTGCCTGGCGTAGGACGAAAGAGACTCCATATATCTGCGCTGGCCTTCCGCGTAAATCGTATCAAAAGCTAGTGATGATTTACCGGAGCCGCTGACGCCGGTAAACACAACGAGCTGATCTTTGGGAATCGTTAAATCGATATTTTTAAGATTATGTTCCTTTGCCCCGATAATGGAGATTTGTTTCATGAATGACCTTCTTTGTTTTGAATATTTCGGATTTGATCTCTATACTCCGCGGCTTTTTCAAATTCCAGATTCCTAGCCGCTTCAAGCATCAAGCGGTGAAGGGTTTTGAGATCCGGCTGTTCTTCCTTGGTTTGCCGCGCGTGATGCGGCGCGCCGCCGAAGGGTTCAACATCCTCCGCCACTTTTGTCGCCTCAATCGCCGCGTGGATATCCTTGCTGACAGACCGCGGAATGATGTGATGCTTGAAATTATAGGCCTGTTGGATTTTCCGGCGCCGCTCTGTTTCGTCGATGGCTCTGCGCATGGATCCGGTAATATGATCGGCGTACATCACCACATGACCGTCAACATTGCGGGCCGCCCGTCCGATGGTCTGCACCAGGGATGTTTCCGAGCGCAGATAGCCTTCCTTATCGGCGTCCAAAATGGCGATTAGACCGACTTCGGGCAAATCCAAACCTTCGCGCAAAAGATTGATGCCCACCAGCACGTCAAACTCACCAAGACGCAAATCCCTGAGAATCTCAGTCCGTTCAATCGTCGCGATATCCGAATGGAGATAGCGGACACGCACGTCATTATTGTCCAGATAATCCGTTAAATCCTCAGCCATTTTCTTGGTTAAGGTTGTGATCAGCACGCGATTGCCTTGAGCGACCGTATTGTGAATTTCACTGAGCAAATCATCAATTTGCCCTTGAATCGGGCGGACGTCAATGGGCGGATCCACCAATCCCGTTGGGCGAATCAATTGTTCGACCACCTGTTCGGTATGCTCTTTTTCGTAGGGGCCCGGCGTCGCCGTCGTAAACACAATCTGGTTGATTTTTTTCTCAAACTCTTGAAAAGTCAGAGGCCTATTATCATAAGCGGAAGGCAAACGAAAACCATAATCCACCAGGTTTTGTTTTCGGGAACGGTCTCCCGCGGACATCCCACCGATTTGAGGAATCGACACGTGAGACTCGTCGGCAATCATCAAAAAATCATCGGGAAAATAGTCAATCAACGTAAAGGGCGGACTTCCTTCCGGAACGCCGTTAATATAACGCGTGTAATTCTCAATCCCGGTACAATAGCCCATTTCCTGAAGCATTTCCAAATCGTAATTGGTGCGCTGCAAAATGCGCTGCGCTTCAACGAGTTGATCGTGTTCGATAAAATAC
>CACZTE010000030.1 GCA_902784045.1 uncultured Eubacterium sp.
GTAATACATTATGGCAAAAGTACAATATTTTGGAACAGGAAGAAGAAAGACTTCCGTCGCCCGTGTGCGTTTACTCCCCGGCGATGGTAAATTTATCATTAACGGCCGTGATATCGATGATTATTTCGGTCTTGAAACCCTTAAAATGGTTGCTCGTCAACCTTTAAATCTGACCAACACAATCGATAGTTTTGACGTCATCGTTAATGTTTACGGCGGCGGCACCACCGGTCAGGCTGGTGCTATTCGTCACGGTATTGCCCGCGCTCTTATCGAAGCGGATCCTAATC
Source organism: uncultured Eubacterium sp. (assembly GCA_902784045.1). Classification (GTDB taxonomy): domain Bacteria; phylum Bacillota; class Clostridia; order Eubacteriales; family Eubacteriaceae; genus RUG12931. The sequence goes on from CACZTE010000030.1 coordinate 291, forward strand.
TGCGCCCCGAACTCAAACGCGCCGGTTATCTTACCCGTGACTCCCGTATGGTTGAACGTAAAAAATACGGTCTTAAAAAAGCCCGTCGCGCACCGCAGTTCAGCAAGCGTTAATACTATCTATTTCAAAAGACACACAAATCCCCGGGAATTGGTTATTTCTCGGGGATTTCTTTATTTTTATTATGTAACTCGGACGAATTCAGTTTTACTTGAAAAAATAATATAGGTGAACCAAATGTGAAGCCATAATAATGAAATAGGAAAAAATCAGCTTGCGTGATACGTAAAAAGCATGATATGCTAACATTTATTAGGACGTTTATATATCCTATCGCATATGGTTTATCATCAATAGTGATGAACCACAAGATTAGGAGAATTTTTTAAAAATGATTTAATGGACGAATATATTTTGTTTTAAATTAAGAGAAAAAACAACGACACATTATTTTCCAATGTGAAAAAGCATTATGACCAATCAAGTGGTTTGTCAAAGCTATGATATACTTATATCGTTTATTGTTGGATAACTATGAACTTGAAACTGGGGGTAAAATGAACGTATACGATTTTGATCAAACAATTTATCAAAACGACAGTTCTGTGGATTTTTACAAATACTGTTTGAGATGTTATCCGGAGATCGCGAGATTGTGGCCGAAGCAGATGGCTGCGTTCATCAAATATCAATCCGGCGAGCACAATAACACGCGAAAAACCGAGATGAAATCCGTGTTTTTTTCTTTTGTCAGTCTCATTGACGACATTGATGAAACAGTGCGCACCTTTTGGAATATCCACGAAAATGGAATCAAAAAATGGTATCTTGACCAACAACGGGAGGATGATCTGATTATCTCCGCGTCGCCGGTATTTTTGCTTCAGGACATATGCGGACGGCTCGGTATTAAACATTTGATTGCCTCGGACGTCGATAAACACACCGGAAAATTTCAAAGACCCAATTGCCACGATTACGAAAAAGTCAAACTGATTGATCGATACGCCGATCGACACCAAATGGAAGCCTTTTATTCTGATTCCTATTCCGACTCACCTTTGGCAATTTTAGCCAAGGAGGCCTATATCGTCGAAGGAGACGAGATTATGCCTTGGGACGAGAAAAAGGCCATTGAATTTTTTGTTAAACATCCTGTTTCGGAACTACAGGTGTAAGTATGATGGAAAATACTGTTATTTTAGCTTGTTCTTCTTTCAGTCATTATATCCGCGCGGCGCAGGAAAAAGTAGGCACCCGCATTCCCGTCATTTGGTTAAATCAAGTGTATCATCGCGATCCCAAAGAAATGCGCGAACACATCATTGAGGCGCTCGCTGAACTCAAACCCGATGTCCAAACTGTGTTGGTGTGCATGGGGTATTGCGGCGGCTCGTGGCGGGAAGTGAAAACGCCGGTTCGCATGGTTTTCCCCCGAGTGGATGACTGTGTGAGCTGCGCGCTTCACAGGCAGGGTTTGAAGGGCTATTCACTTAGAAAACCGGGGCATTTATACGTCAAAAATGCCAATCCTAAAAATGAATCCTTTAAAGGAATTTTTGAACGTTTGTCATCGGGAGAAACTCCCGAAAAAATCAATCAACAGCGCGAAATCTGGCGCTCGATGTTTCAATCGATTGATATTATTGATACCGGCGTTTTCGATATTCGCAATCCTGAATATATTAGACCGGTTTGTGAAGACGCGGCATTTTTAGATGCTAAAGTTGATGTGGTGCCTGGAAGCAATATCATTGTCGAAAAACTCATTTCGGGAAATTGGGATGAGTCATTTGTCATTTTCGCTCCGGGCGAGATAATTACCGAAGAAAGACTCAAAAACGGGTAAGCATCTCACGGATATAAAAGCTTTTAATAATGGGATATAAAAGCAATAGAAATAATGCTGCAGATTGAATCAATATTATAATTTGGATAAGACCGGATAGATCTGTATTTTGGGCTGTATTTGATTTTGAAAATTGAAAATAATTGAAAAAAGTCTTGTGATTATGTAAAGAATGATGTAGAATAAACTTGTTACAACCACTGTATCGGGGAGTTTCCCCGATTTTTTATTGAAATCTCAAATTAAAGGCAGGCAAATGAAAGAAGAACAACCGATTATCAATATAGCCGTCATCGCCCATGTCGATGCCGGCAAATCCACTTTGGTCGACGCGTTTTTGGCGCAGAGCGGGGTATTCCGTGAAAATCAACAAGTTGTCGACTGTATTATGGACAGCAATGATTTGGAACGTGAACGGGGTATTACCATTTATTCAAAAAACTGTTCTATTATGCACAATGATATAAAAATCAACATTGTCGACACACCGGGACATGCCGATTTTTCATCGGAAGTCGAACGAATTTTAAGAACTGTGGACACCGTAATCCTATTGGTGGATTCCAGTGAAGGTCCGATGCCCCAAACGCGTTTCGTTTTGAAAAAATCACTGGAACAGGGACTTCGTCCTATTCTGTTTATCAACAAGATTGATAAAAAAGACCAACGGGCCGAAGAAGTTGTCGATGAGGTATTTGATCTTTTTGTGGAACTCAACGCCAATGATGAACAATTGGACTTTCCCATCCTCTACGGTGTGGCCAAAGAAGGCATTGCAAAATATGAATTGGATGATGAAAGCACTGATTTGACCCCGCTGTTTGACACGATTATCAAGCACGTTGGCACCCCTGAAGACAAAAGCCTTGAGCCACTGAAAATGCAGATTTCCACACTGGCCTACGACGATTATATCGGACGACTCGGCATCGGCCGCGTTTCCGAAGGAACCATTCACGGCGGTGATAAGCTGGAAGTGGCCAAACGCGACGGCTCCTTTGAAAAAGTCAAAATCGGTCAGGTTTTTGTTTACCGCGGTCTTTCTCGGGTGGAAGTGGCGGATGCCAAAGCAGGCGACATTGCTGTTATTTCTGGAATTCCGGATATTTCCATTGGTGAAACCATCGGTGAAATCGATCAGGTGCAGCCGATGCCGATGATTCCTATTGAAGAGCCGACCCTTTCCATGAATTTTTTGGTCAATACATCACCTTTCGCCGGAAAAGTCGGAAAATTCGTGACAACCCGCCATATTAAAGCGCGCCTTGAAAAAGAACTGGAAGTCAACGTAGGAATGACCGTCGAACCTTTGCCCGATACAACGGAAGGCTATAAAGTGTCCGGACGCGGCGAACTGCATTTGTCAATCCTCATTGAAAATATGCGTCGCGAAGGTTACGAACTCGCAGTTTCCAAACCGCAGGTCATTTTCCGCACCGATAAAACCGGTCATAAAGTGGAACCGGTGGAAGAAGTGATCATTAACGTGCCCGATCAATATTCCGGAACGGTTATTTCCAAGCTTAATCTTCGCAAAGGTATGATGACGTCGATGAATACAGCTGACGGTTGGACTGATATGGCTTTTCGTGTTCCAACCCGCGGTCTTCTCGGTTATCAAAGTGAATTTATCAATGATACTCATGGAGAAGGTACCCTTGTGCGCCGGTTTGATTCTTTTGAACGCTATATGGGCGAAATTCCGGGCCGTACCAATGGTGTGTTGATTTCCGGTGTGGACGGAGAAACGATGGCCTATTCACTTTTCAACCTTTCCGAGAGGGGAACTTTGATGGTTGAACCCGGTACACCGGTTTACGAAGGGATGATTATCGGAATTAATAATCGCAGTGATGATATGGTCGTCAATCCTATCAAAAATAAAAAGTTGACCAATACCCGCGCTTCCGGTTCCGATGAAGCCTTAAAGCTTGTCACGCCAAAAGTGTTTTCCCTTGAAGAAGCTCTTGAGTTTATTGAAGATGATGAACTCGTTGAAGTGACACCGACGGATATTCGCATCCGCAAAAAAATCTTGACTGATCTTGACCGCAGAAGACAAAGACGGCATTAATCTATGAAAAGTCCGGCAAAAGCCGGGCTTTCTTTTTTGGGAAGGCTGTAATATAATAAAATTATGAAAATCATTTGTGTACGTCATACGGAAACCGAGGGAAATATCCGCGGCCATTATAACGGCATTTCCGAATCACCATATACAAAAAAGGGGCTTTTACAAAAAGCCGTCGTTGAAGATGAGATTGTTCGCATCAGTGAGGATGAGCCCGTAGCCTGTGTGTATGCCAGTCCCATCTCTCGAGCGAGGTTAATCGGCGAGGTTGTGTCGAAGCGGCTCTCTGTGCCTTTTGAAACGAATGTAGCATTACAGGAATTTAATTTCGGAATCTTTGAAGGGTTGACTTATCGGGAAGCCGAAGCGAAATATCCTCAATTTTGGAAGGCTTGGATGGCCGATTATGATGGCTATGAGATTCCCGGGGGAGACAGTTTCAATGCGTATCACATGCGTGTTGCGGGATTTGTTAACACCCTCAAAGCGAAGCATGCCGATGATACGGTCATCATAGTTGCTCATGGCGGTGCGGTTTTGAGTACTCTGACGGTACTGCTTGGATTGCCTCCAGAAGAACGTTGGCATTTTAAGATTGATCTCGGTGCAATCGTAGTTGTCGATTGTCCCGAAGGGTTCGGCATTTTAAAACAACTATACGTACCTAAATACCCGAACAATATTTGATAAAATAATAATGATTCGGAAAGTGTTGTGACGGCAATCCGTCTGTCACGCTCATCCAATTCGCTGTTTGATAAAACATTGCGCATGACTAAATCCGGAAATACGGATCGTAAGAAAGGTTTTGCTTATTTGAAAAACACGACAAAATATTTAAAAGTCACATCGGCAGAGACCGCAAGAAGAGTTTTCGGTCCATATGATGAGAATGTTAAACTGGTTGAATCGCGATTTGACTGCGATATCGGCTTACGAGATGAAGGCATCCGCCTTTTCGGCGATGAAGCGATGGTGGAGGCCACGGAACATGTGCTCACTGCGATGATTAACCACGCATCCAAAGAAGGCGGCATTGATAAAGAAACAACCCGTTATTTAATAACGCTGGAGGAAAAAGGAATGGCAGATCGTTTTGAGACGATTCAGGACGACATCATTTGTTTTACCACCCGGGGAAAGCCCATCAAAGCTAAAACAATGGGACAACATTGCTACATCGAATCTATTCGCAAAAATGACATAGTTTTTGGCGTCGGTCCTGCCGGAACGGGAAAAACTTATCTCGCGATGGCAATGGCGATTACCGCTTTTAAAAATGGGGAAGTGGATCGCCTGATTTTAACGCGTCCCGCGGTGGAAGCCGGTGAAAAGCTAGGATTTCTACCCGGTGATTTACAGGATAAAGTCGACCCTTATTTACGGCCGCTGTATGACGCGCTGTTTGAAATCATGGGGCCTGAAGCCTTTGAACGCAATATGGAAAAGGGACTTATTGAAGTGGCGCCTTTGGCTTATATGCGCGGTAGAACGCTGGAAAATGCCTACATCATTCTGGATGAAGCTCAGAACACAACGCCAGAGCAAATGAAGATGTTTCTCACGCGTTTCGGATCAGGATCTAAGGTCATTGTCACCGGGGATATCACCCAGATTGATTTACCGGACGGCAAGCGTTCGGGACTCAAAGAGGCTCAACGCATTTTACAGAAGATTAAAGGCATTGCTTTTATCACCTTCGATCAACACGATGTGGTCAGGCATCGTCTTGTTCAGATGATTATCGAAGCTTACGATAAAGATGACAAACGCCGAAAACGTAAGGAGAAACCCAATGTTAAACGTGAATCTAAGCAATGAGACAGAACTGGTTTTGACTGACGAATTGCTTTCAAAAGTGAAAGTCTATATGGAAAAAACGTTGAATGCCGAAAATGTTGACTTTGAAAAACGTGATGTGGAAATTGATTATTCCTGGGTGACGCCAGAGACTATCCGGACATTAAACCGTGATTATCGTGATAACGACAGCGAAACCGATGTGCTTTCGTTTCCCCAGTATAATCTGCCGGATGAAGCCGATTTTATCTTTAAACCATCCGACATGCCTTTGCTTTTGGGTGATGTGATATTAAATCCCTTCCGCGCGGAGGAGCAGGGAGAAGCATATGGCACCGGGTTTGAACGCGAGATTTGTTATCTGACGGTGCATTCGGTGCTGCATTTGCTCGGATATGATCATATAGACCCCGAGGACAAAAAGATCATGAGAAGTCGGGAAAAACTGATTATGGGAGAAGAGTGAACTATGGCGTAAATGCCGGTGCTTGAATAATCATATTTTATATGATTGAGGGAAAATCCGATATTACCGGATTCAAATCAGACAAGTATCATCAACCGTTTAGCCCGTGAATTATTGTTAATATCAGCATAACGCATCCGATGTGGGAAAGAGGTAAACATGTCAGAAAATATCTATTGTTCCGGCTTTGTGGCGTTAATCGGCCGCCCCAATGTGGGAAAATCGACTCTCATTAATCAAATCATGAAAGAAAAAATCGTCATTACATCGGCCAAACCGCAGACTACACGAAACAGCATCCGCTGTATTCATTCCGATGATGATTCACAGATGGTTTTTATTGATACACCGGGGGTTCATAAGCCGAAGAATAAACTCGGCGAATATATGAAGCGCACAATCCGTACAACTCTGGAGGATGTAGATGCCGTCCTCTATCTGGTGGAACCTGACGCGGCTATCGGTGCTGGTGATGAATACATTTTAAAAGTGCTTTCAAAGATCAGTACGCCGGTGATTTTGCTCATCAATAAAACGGATACCATCGAAAAGACAGCGCTATTGGAAGTGATGGCGGTTTACGGAGCATATGATTTTATCAAAGCCATCGTTCCGATTTCGGCTAAAACCGGCGACGGTGTTGATGAATTGCTTGCGCTCATCAAAGAAAATCTGCCGGAAGGCCCGCAATATTTTCCGGATGATATGATCGTCGATCAATCCGAGCGTTTCATTGTGGCGGAGCTTATCCGCGAAAAGGCCCTTGACAATTTACGGGATGAAGTACCTCACGGGATTGCCGTTGAGGTTAATGCCATGAAGGCCAGACAGGCTAAGGATTTGGTGGATATTGAGGCGACGATATTTTGCGAGCGGGAATCTCACAAGGGGATTGTCATCGGGAAAAAAGGCGCAATGTTAAAACGCATCGGATCTGATGCCAGAGCCGATATAGAGTTTTTCTTAAAACAGCCTGTCAATTTGCAATTGTGGGTAAAAGTTCGCGCTAACTGGCGTGAAAAAGTGTATGATTTAAAAGATTTGGGGTATGACGCGTAAATGGCACTTGTCAAAACGAAAGCGTTGGTCATCCGTGAACAGCCTTATCAAGATCACGATAAACTGTTAACATTATTCACGGAAAAAGAAGGAAAGCAACGCGCCATTGCCAAAGGCGCCCGTCGGCGAAAAAGCGGCATGGCCTCGGCGGTTCAGCTCTTTGCCTTTTCAGAGATGGTGTATTATCCCGGGAAAAATTTCGCGTCGATTAACGAAGCGAAGCTAATCGAGGCCTTTTACCCTTTGCGAAATGATATTAGATTGATGACACTGGCTTCTTATATCACAGAGCTTCTCGATGTGTTTTACGATTTTTATCAGGGGTCTGAGATTGTTTTAAAAGGAGTGACACACATTTTGTATTATTTTGCGACGGAAAAAGCCCAAAATAATGAAGCCCTTGCCCTGGCACTGCAGCTCAAGCTTTGCAAAATGAATGGTATCGGGCCGGTGCTTGGCCGTTGTGTTCAATGCGGTGAGACAGCAGATCTTGTCGGCTTTTCGGAAAGCGGCGGGGGAACAGTGTGCGCGCGCTGCGCGAATAAAGGCAAAGAAAGACTCTCCTATACGGAACTTGACATTTTGCGCTTTTGTATGCGCTCTCCTTTTAAAGCTGTGTGCGAGACGGATTTTAACGAAAGTCATGTCCATAGACTTTTTAAAATGATGAACTTCTATATTTCAAAGCACCTTGACCGAAAATTAAAGAGCTTTGAGTTTTATAATTCTGTTTTATCTGATTTAAAAGAAAGGTAGGTGGTTTTATGCCCGGCTGTAAAATGATTCATGTAATGATTCGTGTGTTTGATCTTGAAAAGTCCGTTGCTTTTTATCAAGATGCGCTGAATATGCACGAAACGCGTAGAAAGGTCAAGGCCGATAAAAATTTCACATTGGTTTATCTCGGTGATGATCACAGTGATTTTGAATTGGAACTGACTTATAATTATGATCCCGAAAAACCTTATGATTTGGGAACGGGTTATGGTCATATCGCTGTGGAGGTCGATGATCTTCTGGCCAGTTATGAAGAACATCAAGCCAAAGGCTATGAAGTCGGACCGCTGAAAGGTCTTGGCGATACCAAAGATTATTATTTCTTGACCGATCCCGACGGTTATAAGATTGAAGTGATGCGAAAAAAGTGAGGAACGCCGTGATTGAATTAGTGTTGGGAGACATTACAAAAGATCACGGGGTTGATGCGATTGTTAACGCGGCAAACACAAGTCTTTTGGGCGGGGGCGGCGTGGATGGCGCCATTCACAGAGCGGCAGGCTCGAATTTGCTCAAAGAATGCCGTACCTTAGGCGGATGTCAAACAGGAGAAGCCAAAATCACCTCTGCCTATAGCCTTCCGTGCAACTATGTCATTCATACGCCCGGTCCCATTTGGAACGGCGGCGGTCACGATGAAGACAAGTTGTTGGCTTCCTGCTATTTAAATTGTTTGGACATCGCGATGAATCATGGAATTAAGTCAATCGCTTTTCCGTCGATATCGACTGGGGTTTATCATTTTCCCCTTGACCGCGCTGCCGGGATTGCCGCGGCGACTGTTGAAAGCTTTTTGCGTGCCCATCCGGGTGCTTTTGACCGTGTGGTATTTGTGTTGTTTGACAGAGCGACTTACGCGGCGTATGAATCGGCGATGCGCAGTCTCACGCACGCATAAGGCGAGATATTCAAACGAAAAAGTCATATCGTTTATTTAAAACCAAGTGTAGTCAAAATCGATAAAACAAAACGCGTTAAACAGAAATTGAACAATTACAACACAGAATGATAATCATAATACGCCCTCGTCTTTAATAGGCGGGGGTTTTTATATTATTAAAAAAACAGCACTTAAAAATAGTTTTACCTTTTCCTAGATAGATGTTATTATTATCATTGTAAAGAGTTGTAACAATAAAGAAAAGAAAGTGAAAAGGAAAAATGAAAGCAAAGAGAAGTAGTATCGAATTAATGGTCTTATCGTTTGTTTTGTTGATTGCGCAAGCCTTTAGTCATGACGCTGATCAATCAGACAGAGTGATTGTTGTGACAAATGAAGGTTCAGGGGAGAATATTATGTCGGCACTTGTTTCGAATGATGATTCGAACAGTCCTGAAAAACCGGGTAATGTAGATTTAAAATCGATAGATTTGCTGACAACGTGGGAAGGCAATCAGTGAGAAAGGAAATTTGGCATGACATTAAAAAAATCTTTAATTACGACATTATCTACATTAATGATAGCCGGCACGGTTTTTTCATCGGGGGTATGTGCTCAGACATCTACACAACCGCCGTCAAATTCAGCGACAGTATCACCTCCGTCCAATTTAACGACGATGGACCCTTCATTGACAAGCAATTATCCTGAAATATCAGATCCAATAACGTCAAATGATTCATCAACGCCGAATCCATCCGAAAATGCAAAACCGGAAAACACCTCA
>CACZTE010000031.1 GCA_902784045.1 uncultured Eubacterium sp.
TTGACCCTTTTGGATGAAATAAATTTTACAGTTATCCGCGGAAATATTTCCGAAATCAAAACACTGGCGATGGGAAGCGGCAGCACGAAAGGCGTTGACGCCGATGTAGCCGACATTGTGACAAAAGACAATTTGGACGATGCTGTCGCTTTTGCTAAAGATTTCGCGAAAAAAACCGGATCGGTTATCGCGATCACGGGCGCGATCGATATTGTCGCCGATGGAGAAAAGGCGTATTGTATTTTTAACGGTCATCCGGATATGAGCGCCATCACTGGTACCGGTTGTCAGCTTTCCGCGATGACAGCGGCTTATGTCACAGCTAATCCCGATCATCCTTTGGAAGCCGCCGCGGCAGCCGTATGCGTCATGGGCCTTTGCGGAGAACTGGGACATGCGCGAATGGCGGAAAAAGACGGCAATTTAAGTTACCGCGGTTATATCATCGATGCTGTTTGCACGTTAACCGGTGAAGAACTGGACAAAGGTGCCAACTATGAAGTGCGATAAACAAAACATGTTGCTTTATGCCGTAACCGATCGGGCATGGACCGGCAAAATGACCCTAACTGAGCAGGTTTTAGCCGCGTTAGATGGCGGCATCACCTGTCTTCAGCTTCGCGAAAAAACATTATCGGATGATGAATTTCTAACAGAAGCGAAAATCATCGGGAAAGCATGTCAAAAGCGAGGCGTCCCTTTCATCATCAATGATAACGTAAAAGTCGCCTTGGCCTGCGGCGCCGACGGCATCCATGTCGGTCAGGAAGACATGGCGGCTAAAGACGTGCGCGCCTTAGTGGGAAATGATATGATCATCGGCGTGTCAGTCCACACAGTGGAAGAAGCGGTCAAAGCGGAGCGGGACGGCGCGGACTACCTCGGCCTTGGCGCGGTTTTCCATACCGATACCAAAGGCGATGCCGAGGATATGACAGCCGACATGTTAAGAGCGATTTGCGACGCCGTCAGCATTCCGACGGTCGCCATCGGCGGTATATCCGCGAAAAATGTCGAAAAACTGACCGGAAGCGGCGTTGACGGTATTGCCGTTGTCTCGGCGATCTTCGCCGCGGAAGACCCGAAAAAAGCGGCGGAGGAACTCCTTGCCTGTTCAAAAGCAATGGTTTTGGCTACGTCATGATCGAAAAAACAGAAACGGTCTTTAAATCCTATGCGATTTTCGATATGGACGGAACGCTCATCAACTCAATGCCTTATTGGGAAAAACTCGGTTCGGAATTTCTCAATAAACAGGGAATCACAGACGATTTGACAGACACCCTTTCCGAAATCGAGACCATGACGTTAAGTGAATCCGCGGATCTTTTTGTCCGCAGATTTCATTTGGACATGACGGCGGAAGACGCGAAAAACGCCATGGAGCGAATCATGTCAGATCATTACCTTCACGATATTCCGCTCAAGCCGGGGATAGACGACTTGCTGAAACAAATGAGAGACGACGGCGTCACCATGTGCGTGGTCTCCATCACGGAAGAAACGTTGATGAACGCCTGCTTAAAAAGACTTGGCGTGTTTGACTTGTTTAAATTCACCATTTCCTGCGAAACCTATCACACGCATAAACGCGATCCGTGGATTTATTTAAAAGCATCGGAAATGCTCGGAGCGAAACCTGATGAAACAGCCGTCTACGAAGACGCTTTCCACGCGCTCAACACCGCGAAGCAAGCGGGATTTTACACAGTCGCGGTCTATGATCCGGCATCCGAGAAGGAGTGGGATAAAATGGTTCGTATCGCTGATTGTTTTATCAAAAATGGATAAAAGTTCATAATAACTAAGCAAAAGAACAATAAACACCAATGATAATTCGGGCTTACCGGATTGTTAAGCGGCAAACCGGGGGCACCACTCTTTGTCGCTCAATAAAAATAGTGCTGAATGAAAGGAGTACCAAAATGAGAACAGCATTATCAATCGCCGGCAGTGATTCCGGCGGAGGCGCCGGTATTCAGGCAGACATAAAAACCATGACGATGAACGGGGTTTTCGCGATGACGGCAATCACTGCCCTTACAGCGCAAAACACCGAAGGCGTTAAAGCGATTATGGATGTAACACCGGCGTTTTTAAAACAGCAAATCGACGCTGTGTTCGAGGATATATATCCCGACGCGGTTAAAATCGGAATGGTCTCGTCACCTGAAATCGTGGATGTCATTGCGGAGCGGCTTTCTTTTTACCGAGCGAAAAATATCGTTTTGGATCCGGTGATGGTCGCGACCAGCGGCTCAAAACTCACCAAAAACACCGCGGTTGAAGCCTTGCAAAAAAAATTGCTTCCGCTGGCGACAGTGATCACTCCCAACATTCCCGAAAGCGAAGTCCTCTGGGGAAAACCGATTTCGACGAAATCAGAGATGGAAGCGGCAGCTTTGGACATATCAAAAAAATATGGCGCAGCGGTCCTTTGCAAAGGCGGTCATCACGTTCACGACGCCAATGATCTGCTTTGCGCGGACGAAAAGTTAACTTGGTTTAACGGCAAACGCATTGATAATCCCAATACCCACGGTACAGGATGCACCCTTTCAAGCGCCATAGCCGCCAATCTGGCCAAAGGATATCCTCTGGAGGAATCCATTGAACGGGCGAAAGCGTATATTTCCGATGCCTTGGCACCCATGCTTGATTTGGGACACGGTTCCGGTCCGCTTCATCATCTGTTTGATCTCCAGGGTAAATACGCTGAGGAGGCCTAAATCATGGCGGAGAAAAAAGGCACATCTCTTTTTGAAAACGGCTTGATCTGGTTTGGCGCCGCGGTTTCCGTGGCCGAAATCATCACCGGAACTTATTTCGCTCCCATTGGATTTGAAAAAGGATTACTGGCCATTGTCATTGGGCATATCATCGGATGTTTTTTGTTATTCCTGGCAGGATACATTGGCGGTCAAACCCGGAAAAGCGCTATGGAAACAGTCAAAATGAGTTTTGGCGAAAAAGGCGGTTTGCTTTTTTCCGTCCTGAATATTGTTCAACTACTCGGTTGGACGGGCATCATGATTTATGACGGCGCTGTAGCGGCGAATGGTTTATTTAGCGCGGGTCATCCGATATGGTGTTTGGTGATTGGGGCGCTTATCGTTCTCTGGATTTTAATCGGGATCAAAAACCTTGGGAAATTAAACACAATCGCGATGGGCGCGCTTTTCATCTTAACTATCATATTGGGTTATGTGATATTTTCCAACAGTCATATCATTGGATCGATCGATGGCGCTTTGTCTTTTGGCGCCGCCATTGAATTATCAATCGCGATGCCCCTTTCTTGGTTGCCGCTGATCAGTGATTATACAAGAGAAGCTGAGGAACCGATTAAGGCAACGGCGGTTAGCGCCATCGTGTATGGCGTGGTTAGCTGTTTTATGTATATTATCGGTATGAGCGCCGCATTGTTTACCGGGGAATCAGATATCGCAGCCATGATGTTAAAAGCCGGACTTGGCATTGCGGGGCTTGTCATCATTGTCCTTTCTACGGTTACAACGACTTTTCTGGACGCGCTTTCAGCGGGGATTTCCGCAGAATCCATATCGCTAAAAATTAACGGAAAATGGATTGCCGTGGCCGCGGCTGTCATCGGTACGGTCGCCGCGATCATTTTTCCAATGGATGATATCACAGAATTTTTGTATTTTATCGGATCGGTTTTCGCGCCGATGATTGCCGTACAAATCACCATGTTCTTCATTCTCAAAAAAGACTGCGGCGCTTCGACTTTCAGTGTTCCCAATTTAATCGTGTGGTTCATCGGTTTTATCATTTACCGGTTGTTCATGCAGGTCGATTTACCGCTGGGAAGCACATTGCCGGCGATGCTGATTACTATGGCTATCTGCTATGGTGTTAACCGCTTGCTTGCCGGTAAAAAAACAGAAAATCAAGCCTGAATTGATATGATTCAATCGCAGAAACAGATTTATATAAAGACAGTGACGACGCGTTTTCGTATATTTTAGATGTGTGCGCCATTGTCTTTTTTAATTGCGTCACTTAAAGCAAATACGCGATTTTTTGCCAGGAATGCTTATTCTTAACATGATCGTTAATATTATTAAAAAAATCCGACCTGCGCTCAATTATTTGACGGTTTGTTATCACAAAGAAATGAAAATGTGCCACGACCGTATATTTATGGTATAATATCAAAATACTTTGATGAATCTCATCATCAATCAAATATCAATATTAGGAGATCTAATGCTTACCAGTAAACAAAGAAGTTATCTGAGAGGAGTTGCCAACACAGAGGCGGCCATCATTCAAATTGGAAAAGGCGGAGTAGATCAGACAGTTATTCAAAGCACGCGGGAGGCTCTCGCTGCCAGAGAGCTTATCAAATGCCGTGTGCTGCAAAACGCTTTGGTGACAGCGGGAGAAAGCTCGGAATTATTGGCAGACGCTTTAAAAGCCGATGTCGTATGCGTCACGGGAAGCACATTTGTTTTATTTAAGCGGAATCCTCAAAATCCCAAAATTGAAATTCCAACGAAGAAAAATCCGAAACCATCAAAAAAATGAAACAAAGAATTGGCATAATGGGCGGCAGTTTTAATCCGATTCATATCGGCCATCTACATTTAGCGGAATCCGCTCGTATTGAGTTCGATTTGGATCTTGTGATATTCGTACCAACCGGCGACAATCCCTTCAAACACAAAAACGATGGGATTGACCGGGAACACCGCTACCGCATGGTCGAACTGGCCATCGCGTCGAATCCTTATTTCGCGGCAACGCGCACCGAAATTGAGCGTTTCGGCAATTCATATACGATTGACACGATTAGAGATATCAAAAGACGGCTGCCGGACGATGATCTCTTTCTCATAACCGGGGCAGATATTGTTTTTGAGCTTCCCAAATGGCGTGAAGCCGAAGAACTGATGCAAAGCGTTGCCTTTATCAGCGCCTATCGTCCCGGTTACCCAAAACGAAAATTTGATCGTCAAATCAAATTTTTGAAAGAGAAGTACGGAGCACAGATTTATAAACTTTTATCATCGGAAATGGACGTAGCCTCAACGGATATACGCTCGCGGATTGCACACAATAAAAGCATTCGATATCTTATTCCCGAAAATGTTGAAGCCTATATTCGCGAAAACAATTTATATGATATTGCAACAAAAACCGATTAGTGACGCAGAGAACAATGAAATACAGTGAAATTCAAAATGAGTTAAAACAAAGACTCAAGCCCAAACGCTACAAACATACACTGGGAGTGGTGGAGTCGGCTGAGGATTTGACACGGCGCTTTGGCGGTGATGTCAAACAAGCCAGAATCGCGGCGCTGCTCCATGACTGCGCGAAAAATATGGATGACAGGCAGCTTTTGGATATGGCGCGCGCTTTTAAATTACCGCTCGATTCTGTTGTGATTGCTGAACCACAGCTGCTCCACGGGGCGGTCGGAGCCGTTATTACCAAAACCGATTTTGATATTAACGACCCGATGATATTAGACGCCATCACCTATCATACGACGGGAAGAACGCAGATGACAACCCTTGATAAAATCATCTATCTTGCCGATTATATCGAGCCAAACCGTGACTTTCCCGGCGTGGATGAACTCAGAGCGATGAGTGAAAAAAATTTAGAAGACGCGTGTATTTTTGGCCTGACCCATACGATTCAATTTGTATTGTCAAAAGACGGACTTGTGCATCCGCTGACCATAGAAGCCCGCAATGATTTAATATTACAAAAATGGAGGAAATAAAAAACAGATGGATACAAGAAATCAATCGACATTGTTTGTCGAAAAAGTTGTAAAATGGATTGATGATAAACAGGGAATCAATACAAAGGTGATTGATGTAAGAGATCGCTCTATTTTGGCAGATTACCTGATTATTACCAGCGGCTCATCAGAACGTCAGGTTGGAGCTATTGCTGATAATATCGAATATGAAGCAAAAAAAATTGACATGATTCCCAAAGGCATTGAAGGAGAACGAGGCGCCCGTTGGATTCTTCTTGACTATTATGATGTCATCATTCATGTTTTTCACGAAAAAGAACGCGAATTTTATGATTTGGAACGTCTGTTAAAAGATTCGCAATCAATTCATGAAGAAAACTAAAAACTGGACTGATGACTTCAAGAAAAAATGTTTTATCTTATAATTGTCTGATATAATAAAACATAAGTACTTAAACGAAAATACAATTATCGAAGAGAAATAAACTTCCCCGACCTACAGATATTTTCTTTGTGGTCGGGGATTATTGTTTGCGAATAGCTAAAAAACAATTTGTAAATACATAGATTTTGATTTTTACAATTCTTCCTCCGTTAAAGTGAGTTTGATGATTTTTGCATTCGGTAAAGTTTGCTTGATCTTTTCCGCGTCATATTTATCGGCGAAAACAGAGGCTTTAGCAAGAGAAACCAATTGGATTTCATTGTTTTTAAAAGCTTTGACATAATCTGGGCCTGTTTTGACAGCGTAAAGAATCATGATGCCATCACCGCCTTTCCCTGGCATTGACGCCATTGATTTAATTTCGCCAAAGCGTCGCCACCAGCGATTTTTTCTTTAGCAAGGTCAATACCATCCCGAAGAGAACTTGTGATGCCCGTGGTATAGAAGATTAAAGAAGCGTTGAGGGCGATAATATCTTCACAGTCGCGGCTTCCTTTTCCAGATAAAACAGCTTCTAGGCGCCGGGCTTCTGCTTTGGCATCACCAAGGGAGGCAATATTGTCAGAATCGCCTCGTTTCAATCCCAAATCCTCCGGATAAAAGGCGCCGTCGGTAATTTTTCCGAAAGCGTCAATTTCACGGTAGACGGTTCGTCCTAATGTCGTTGCTTCATCGATTCCGGGTTCATCATCCCCTAGAAAGCCGTGAACGACGAGAACATGTTCGTAACCGATAGCTTTCATTAATTCTGCTGTCGATGGAATCATGTCTGCATTGTTAACGCCACGAATTCCGAAACGGGGAAGATAAGGTGAGGCCAGAGAGGCAGCGACATTTAACACAGTGCCGAAGTGAATTCCGCTGAGGATGCGGCCCAGTCCTGCCGGATGGGTTTGAGGGCTCATCCCGTTGAATAAACCGATGCCGCAGCGTTCCACTGATTTTGCCGTATTATTCACTGTGGTTTCCACATTGATTCCCAAAGCTTCCGCTACATCTACGGTACCGCATTTTGAGGTGATACCTCTGGAACCATGGCGTATCATTGCGACATCTCCGGAAGCGGCGATAATTGATGCGGCTGTGCTGATATTCATTGTTTTAAAGGCATCCATGCCGGTTCCGCTGTTTTCCACTGTTGGCAGTGTTGTTTGGATTGTCGCTTTGACCGTATCTTCATTTTGAATAACCCGCCAAATCGCCGCGGTTTCATTTTTGTTCGCGCCTTTGGCAGTGAGCGCTGCAAGGAATGCTCCCTGATCCATGGGTGTCTCTTCGTTTTTCATAACGGAATGGAAAAGTCTTTCGGCATCATCGCCGCTGAGAGATTTTCCCGCAATAAGTCTGTTGATACCTTCTCCGATTTGCATCATTGTGTTGCCTCCTTTAATGTTGAATTATGGTGAATAGAGCGTGATTCGTTTCCTGCTGTTTTAAAGTTGATTCCACTGCTTCCAAAGGAATCAGATTGACAGGGAGATCATCAATGGGGAAACCATCGGCGATAAGCTTCAGAGCTTTTTTTGTATCTTCGGCCCCGCAGCCGTAAGACCCCTTCATTGTCAATTCTTTGTAATGTATTTGGTTGAGAACATTTTTATCGATCATGTTGTCATCGGTGAGACCGCTGAAAAAGCCGAGAAATCCTCCGTTAGTGAGTTGATTTGCGGCGGTAGCGAAACATTCACTGTATGGCGAACAGGGAATGGCAATGTCAAAGCCATCGATTGTGAGCTCTTTTTTGATCTCATTGAGATGTTGGGGAAGTGTGGGATGAAATCCAAGTTGACATAGGAGATCCCGTTTGTAATCAACGGGTTCCGTAATCACGATGGAATCAGCTCCTTCGTAACGAAGCAGTTTTGCCATGAGTGTGCCAAGAACACCGCCGCCGAGAATCAGCACGCTTTTCTCATTGAGATCAGGAATGGCGGATGTCATATGGATGGCACATCCCAAAGGCTCGCACATCGCTGCCGCAAGGAGAGAAACGCCTTCGGGAATTGTTCTCAAAATTCCTTGTTGTACTCCCGATGCCGGGATTTTGCAATAACGTGAGAAGCCGCCGTCTAAATGAAAACCGAAAATTTTCATATCGTGACAGCGTTGATCATTTCCTTCTTTGCAGTTATTACAGTTGCCGCACGCGATTCCGGGATGAACGGTAACGGCGTCACCTATCGCGATATTTTCCACGCCTTGGCCGACGGATTTGACGATGCCGCTGAATTCATGACCGAGGATACGGGGGAGATGAAGGTCGCGCTGACCTTGTTGATAACATTTCCGGTCGGTTCTGCAGACGCCGCAATAGGCGACTTCAATGATGACCTCGCCTTTATCGGGTTCGGGAGTCGGATGCTGTTCCAAATGAATTTGTTCTTTGTCTGTTAAGATTGCGGTATTCATGTTGTCTCCTTCCATTTTTCGCTGTTATTGAAAAAAAAAGAGCCCACATCAAATAGATGTGAACTCTTACCTGAATTCCCATTAATCATCAAGGCAGGTCTCCTGGCTCGGTTTCATCGGATTGCACCCCTTCCCCAAACGTTAAAACGATGAGTGGTATCGGTACGACCATCCCCCTTACAGTGGCGGGACCGCGCAGGTTTTTCACCTGCTTCCCTATTAAGCAAAGCACCTTGAAATGGTATTTGTAATGATTTTAAATAAATTTTAACCGTCAAATCCAGTTATGTCAAGAAGATTTTCAATTTATGATAATGTCTATAAACCATTTATGGTAATGTCCTATTAAGCCACAAGAGAAAATGTCTCAAATGTGCTAAGCAATCTTTTGGACAAAAATGTGACCATTATAAAAAGATAAAATCAAAAATCAATGAACAACATAAGGATGAGTTAATCAAAAGTCTCTCAGAAAACGGCGCCAATAATGACAGAAGCGCTTTGATTTTAGGCATTATCAAGAGGTTATTGTATTCTTTATCATCACTACTACCATCGATTACTTGATGGCAAAGGTATGCTGGATTCTTTTTGCCTCAAAACAAAGGGGATGCGCATAAAGGCATTGGATTTTTCACTTTTTTACTTCGAACGATAAAACAGTTTACACGATGAATAAAATTTCGAGCCTTGAAATAAAATCGATGAAGTTAGACGAGGACTATCAAAAACCCAAATGAAACTTCATTGCCAAAATCCTGTGATTGGTGTAAAATGGATTTTACTGATTCGAGGGACTCTTGGTTTGGAAAATCGCCTTAAATGGGAAAATATCTCAAAAGTAAGGAGCCCGGAAAGCAGCATCAAATTGAACGTGAAAACCTGTCAAAGTAAGACAATTAAAGGAGATAGAAAAACAGATGAAAATAGGAATCGTGGGATTGCCCAACGTGGGTAAGAGCACAATATTTAACGCGCTGACCAAAGCCGGCGCGGAATCAGCCAACTATCCTTTTTGCACCATTGATCCCAATGTCGGTGTCGTCGCAGTTCCCGATGAACGCATCGAAGTGCTTGGGAAAATGTACAATACAAAAAAAGTAACGCCGACAACCATCGAATTTGTGGATATCGCAGGACTGGTGAAAGGCGCGAGCAAAGGAGAGGGACTCGGCAATCAATTTCTCGCCCATATCCGCGAGGTCGATGCAGTTGCTCACGTTGTCCGTTGCTTTGAAGATGAAAATGTCGTCCACGTCAGCGGCAAAATCAATCCTTTTGATGATCTGGAAACCATTGATTTGGAGCTCATTTTAGCCGATTTGGAAATGATTGACAGACGGATAGAAAAAACGCGGAAAGCCGCCAAAGCGGATAAATCCAAACGTCATTCATTGGAACTATTGGAAAACGTCAAAGCCGCTCTTGAATCCGGAAAACGACCTAATCCCGAAGAATACAGCGAGGATGACTGGCGATTTATCTCCGGTCTGCAAATGATTTGCACCAAACCTGTCTTTTATATCGCCAATGTTTCTGAGGATGACATTAATGAAGATAATGCTTTTGTCAGCGAACTTAAAGCGAAGGTGGCGCCGGCGGAGGTGATAAAAATATCCGCTAAAATAGAAGAGGAATTGTCCACCTTGGATGATGAAGAACGCGATGCTTTTTTGGAGGAATTGGGACTTGAAACCTCCGGCCTTGACCGTGTGATTCACGTGGCTTATCGTTTGCTGGGGCTCATTTCATTTCTCACCGCCGGACCTGATGAATGCCGCGCCTGGACGGTCAAAAAAGGCACAAAAGCGCCTCAGGCCGCAGGGAAGATTCACTCGGATATTGAACGCGGGTTTATCAGAGCGGAAATTACGACTTATGATGATCTGATTGCCGCAGGGTCCGAAGCGAAAGCCCGGGAAATGGGGATAACCCGAATTGAAGGCAAGGATTATGTGATGCAGGACGGAGATGTGACATTCTTCCGTTTTAATGTGTAGGCTCTCATTTAACGGCGATAAATCATTCTCAAAAATATTGATATGAAAATAGTTTTAGTAGCGCTTAATGCCAGATTCTCTCACTCGAATCCGGCATTAATGTATTTAAAGGCCTGTGCGCCTGATGATGATATTAAAATTTTATCATTGACCATTAATGATCCGATTGATCGTTTGATGCACAAATTAATCACGGAAGATGGAGATGCTTATGGCTTTTCCTGTTATATTTGGAATATGGCGGATGTTCAAAGGCTAAGCGAATGTCTGAAAAAAGCGAAGCCTTCTGCTGTTTTGTTTGCCGGAGGTCCGGAAATCAGTTTTGACGCGGAAAATCAGTTTAAATCAAACCCGTATATCGATTATTATCTGGTCGGTGAGTGCGAATTGATTTTCCCGAAATTTATTGATTATTTGGAAAATGAAACTGATGTTCTACCTGAAGGTGTTGCGACAAGAAATAACCCGGTTGTCTGTTATCAATGTGTTGATCCTTTATCGCAGATTCCATTTCCTTACGATGAGGAGACACTCGCCGGTCTTTCACATCAAATGATCTATTACGAAAGCATGCGCGGTTGTCCTTTTTCCTGTTCATATTGTTTATCGTCTACCATTCACAAAGTCAGAACGCTTCCGCTCGAACGCGTTTTTCACGAGCTTGGCGTGTTGATTGACGCGAAAGTCCGGCAAGTTAAATTTGTGGACCGCACATTTAATGTGGATATCAAACGGTGCAATCGCATTCTAAAATTTTTGGCTGAGCAGGAGACCCAGACGAATTTTCACTTTGAAATCGCCGGAGATCTGATAGACGATGAAATGATCGCCATTGTCTCCGCGTCGCCCAAAGGGCGTTTTCAATTTGAAATTGGTATTCAAAGCACTCACGAGCCAACCCTTGATGCGATTGACCGTAAAACACATACGGAAACGGTTTTATCGCGGACAAAGGCGCTTATCGCGACCGGAAAAGCGCATGTGCACGTTGATTTGATTGCCGGACTGCCATATGAAACGCTTGAGATATTTGAAAAATCATTTAACGATATTTACGCGCTTAACGCGGATATGTTTCAACTTGGGTTTTTAAAACTGCTGAAAGGCACAAAAATTCGTCGGGAGGCAGAGAGGTTTGACTATGTTTACAGAAGTTTTCCACAATATGAAATCATTGCTAACCGGTTTATCTCTTCGGAAGAACTTATCACCCTTAAACGCATCGAGGTTTTGGTTGACGCCATCGTCAATCGTGGACGGTTGACAGTTTCGCGCGAGTATATCATCGGGTATTTTCGTTCGCCGTATGACTTTTTTAAAGCCTTGTCCGACTTTGCTTTATCCGTGGATTTCTACGATGTCTCTCATGGAGAAAATGACTTTTATATGCTCTTTAAAGATTTCCTTTGTGGCGGGGTCAAAGTTTTCCCGGATTTGCCGTTGATGATGGAAATGATTTGTTACGATTATTTTTTAGAGACAAATAAACGTCTGCCTTCTTTTTTGGAAGGAATTTGTTCTGAAGATCCGGCAAAATTCCGAAAAGTACTGCACGATGAAACGTTTATCCTCACGCACTTTCCGGAACTGTCGGATCTGCCGCATAAAAAACGGCTTAAACAAATACGCATTTGCCTATTCGACCGTTTAGTCGAAAAATTCGGTTTTCAGGAGGGGAGCGTTTGTTTGTTTTTTAATCAGAGAGCTGTGTGGTATTCGGCTTTACAGGAAAGCTCATCGTGACCCTTGTCCCTGTTTTACCATCGCTTTTCAATGAGAGTTGACCGCCATGTAAATCGACGATGTCTTTGACGATGGCAAGACCAAGTCCGTGACCTTCTATTTTGCCGTTTCGCCCATCGCTGACGCGGTAAAATCGGGATGTGACGATTTCAAGATCAGATTCCGGTATTCCGACGCCGGTGTCTTTAACAGTGATTGCGATGTAATCTTTTGTTTTTTCGCAGACGATAAAAATATCGCCGCCTTCTGGCGTGTATTTGATCGCGTTGTCGGTGACGGCACGAAATGCCTGTTTGACAAGATCAATATTGACCATGGCGAAACAATCCGGTTCGATTTGAAGATGATAATTGTGCATCTCTTCAACGCGGGAAAGCTCCTCCGCGTCTTTTGCGATGGCTTCTCCGATATCGCAAAGCGTTAGACTTTCTTTAGCGAAAGTGTTTTCAATGCGGGTAAGTCTTAAAAGAGAGTTGATGAGCTTTTGGGTGTTTTCGATCTCTTCTTTGATGGCTTTAAGGGCTTCTTCACGAATGCTTTCATCATCGGCGCCCCAATCGGACAATATATCCGCATAGCCTTTGATAACGGTCAAAGGAAGGCGTAATTCATGGGAGGCGTTGGCCACAAATTGTTTTTGACTGTCGAAGGCTTTTTCTAATTTTTCAATCATTTGGTTGAGGGATTTGATAAGATCGTCGATTTCGTCATCATTTCCGGTCTCCGGAATGCGCGTGTTCAAATTGTTTTCGGTAATATGTTTCGCTGTATCCGCGATTTCAATCAAGGGTCTGAGAGTTGCTTTTGTTCCGTAAATTCCGATGATAACGACGAGACCGAAAACGACTAAGCAAATGATAATCTGAATCACATAGAGAATATTCATAAATGTATAAATATCTTTCAAACTCTTAATGGATTGAATATTGATTTGGTAATCGTCATTGAGCTTGCACGTGAGTCCGATATAGTTGTATTCTGTTCTTCCGTATCGGATAATGTCCACATCGTTGGCGGATGATGACGAAAAGAATTGTGATGAATTGGTGATAAAATATTTATAAATCGATCGAGACGAATCAAAATTTTCAGGGTTAATCACCGCGTCTATCGATATGGAAGACCTGAATGTGTTAGATTTATTATCGGATAATTTGTATTCAATCTGATTGTTGTCTTTGACAATCGGTTCAATAAGTGTCGCGACGTAGGGGAGTCTTTCGGATTCGGGCAAGACAAGAATATCTTTTTTGTTCTCTTCAATGATGTTGACAATCGAGCGGTTAAAATCGTACAGGTTTTCGCGATTGACCTGTTGAATGAGGGTTTGAGAAAAGAAAAAAAGCAAGATAAAGGCGAGTAGAAAGACAATGAAAAACACACCCGTAAAAAACAAAACAATCCGGGTGTAGAGTTTCATCGGCTTTTTCGTTTTTAAAAAATTATTCAATGACATAGCCTCTGCCTCTGACTGTGCGAATATATTTGACATCGCGGTTGCGGTCAATTTTGTCTCTCAAATATTTGATATAAACATCGACAATATTCTCGGTGCCGTCAAAATCATAACCCCAGACCTGTTCGATAATTTGATCCCGGGATTTCACGTTGCCGTGATTTAAAACCAGATAATACAATAAATCGAATTCTGTTTTTGAAAGGTTTAGTTCCACATCGTCTCTGTACGCTTTGAATTCGGAAAGGTCGATGAACAATGTTTTGTAGCGAAGAACGTTGTTGTTTTTTGTTTCTTTTTTTCGCAGATTGGCGTGGATGCGGGCGACGAGTTCCTCAAAATTGAAGGGTTTGGTTACATAGTCATCCGCGCCGGATTTGAGTCCGGTCACAATGTCAGATGTATCATCTCTGGCCGTTAGGAAAATAACGGGTATCTGATTATCATATTTCCGAATCATTTCCAGAATTTCAAAACCGCTGTAGCCCGGCATCATGACGTCTAGCAACACTAGATCGGCTTTTGAAAGATTCTCTTTAAGTGATTTGGCGGCGCTGTAACCATCATAAACGGCTATCGTTTTGAAATCGGCATGGTGAAGCTGTAATTCTAAAATGCGTGATATTTTTTTATCATCTTCTATAATCAATATGGTATTCATAATGCCTCCGCAGATTGTTTTATGTATCAATAATATTATAGCAAATGAGACGTGTTTTATAGTAAATTTAAGAAAAAATCGCTATACTGTAACAAACATTGTTATTGGACAGGAGGAAACAAGATGCGAATACTTTTTATTGAAGATGAAACAAAGATTACCGACGCGCTGCAGGAGTTGTGTAAGATTCAAAATATTGACTGCGATGTTGCCAATGACGGAGAAGAAGGCTTGCTTTTCGCCCTTAACCCAATATACGATGTCATTGTCTTAGATATCATGTTGCCTTTAAAAAGCGGGTTGGAAATTTTAAAAGAGATTCGGGACCGCGATATTACCACACCGGTTTTGATGCTTACCGCCAAAGGTACGGTTGACGATAAAGTGAAAGGCCTTGATCTCGGCGCCGATGATTATCTGATTAAGCCGTTTTCCGCCAAAGAACTTTTCGCTAGAATCCGCGCGCTCAGCCGTCGCCCCAATAATGAAATTAAAGGCGAAACTATTGATTTTGAAGATGTGAGTTTCAATACCAAGAAAAACACATTGTCCACAAAAACCGAGGAATACAGACTTTCTGTCAAAGAAGCCAAAATTCTTGAAATGCTGATCAAAAGACCCAACCAGGTGTTCACGAGAGAACAGATTTTAGATCGTGTATGGGGCTTTGATAAAGAAGTTAATGAAAATAATATCGAAATTTACGTGCACAATCTCCGTAAAAAATTAGCCGATACCGATGTGAAAATTGATACAATCCGCGGGGTCGGCTACACCATGAGCAAAAGATAATGTTTAAAGAAATCAGGCGGCAGATCACACTATTTAATACCCTTATCCTCATTGCGTTTTTGCTGCTTTTTATTCTATTGCTTGTATTTCTGATTCAGTGGAGTTTTCAGCGTTCCGGAGAAAAGGCATTGATCAATGCCGCGCAGCACATTCGTAATGAAAAGCTGTCCTTTTATAAGGATAAAGACAAAGAAGAGGATTTTGATAGGCCCGCATTCCATGACGATATCGGAAAAGAGTATATCATATGGGATGAGGACGGCAATGCTGACCGAATGCATATTGTCAATGATGATTTGATTATGAAAGGGTATGAGCTTTCGATAGATTCATCATTTAACAATGACTTCAAAACTTTTAGTATCGGTGATCAGAGCTATCGCGTTTATTCGGCGTCATATTATGATGATGATCAAAGGAAAATCATTCAGGTCTTTCAACAAATTGACACAGAACAAAATGTCATCCAATATCTCGTATTCTTTTTGCTTTTTATCGGATCCGGTGGGATTTTACTGCTTATCCCGCTCAGTTATATGTTGGCAGGAAAATCTCTCCAGCCAATCAAAGAAACATTCGATAATCAAAAGAAGTTTATTGCGGATGCCTCTCATGAGCTCAGAACGCCGTTAACCGTTATTCAAACGAATGTGGAAGTCCTTCGAATGAAAGAGGATGAGGTCCTGGCCAATAATATTAAATGGCTCAACAACATCGGCAACGAAAGCGAAAGCATGAGCAAACTCGTATCTCAACTGTTGACCATTGCTCAGTCCGATAACAATAAAATTGTATTTGAGAAAAAAGTATTCGACCTTAGCATGCTTTGCGCCGAAATTATCGATTTAATGGTGGATATCGCCAGCGATAAAAACATTGTTTTAAAAGGAGATATTGAACCGGATATCGAATATGAAGGCGATGAAGAAAAACTCAAACAAGCGATTCGTATTTTAGTTGATAACGCGATCAAATACACTCCCTCCGGCGGTACCGTTGATTTGATTTTAAAAGACGGGTTACGCTCTGTTTCAATTTCCGTGCAGGATACCGGCGTTGGTCTTTCGCCCGAAGATCAAAAGAAAATATTCAGCCGTTTTTATCGTGTGGATGACGCCAGAAA
>CACZTE010000032.1 GCA_902784045.1 uncultured Eubacterium sp.
GATTCTATTGGATTCAATCATTAAAATCTAAACCCTCCTAAATTCTTTCAAAACGACCAAAACATGAGGGTGAGTATTTTTAAGTAAGGTTATTTTACTTAGAATACAATTCAACAATGAGATGTTCGGCAATTTCAATGTCGATATCTTCTCTTGTGGGTTGACCGGTAACCTTACCGCTCAGATTTTCTAAATCTGCCGACAACCAAGGCGCGACAGCTCTGCTTTCGGTTGCTTCCACAATCTCTTTAAATTTGGGTGATTTTTTACTTGTGGCTTTAACGGCAATTTCATCACCGGTTTTAATTAGGTATGAAGGCACGTTCACTTTTTTTCCATTAACAGTGAAATGTTCATGAAGAATAAGCTGACGGGCTTCTTTTCTTGATTGAGCAAGGCCGAGTCTGTAAACCACATTATCAAAACGTGTTTCCAAAAGGGTTAAAAGATTGTTCCCGGTAATCCCTTTTTGTTTTTCAGCCATATCGAAATAATGTCTGAATTGTTTTTCAAAAACACCGTAAACTCTTTTGACTTTTTGTTTTTCTCTGAGCTGTAAGCCGTATTCGGAGAGTTTTGCTCTGCGTTTCGGGCTGCCTCCCGGAGGAGTAGGACGTTTTTCAAAAGGGCATTTGCCTTTAGCATAGCATTTTTCGCCCTTTAAATATAATTTCATGCCTTCACGTCTGCATTGACGGCATGATGCTTCTGTATATCTGGCCATATTCTACCTCCAATCAAACTCTTCTGCGTTTCGGCGGACGGCATCCGTTATGCGGAATCGGTGTGACATCGCGAATCACTGTGATTTCAAGACCTGCGGCTTGAAGTGCGCGAATTGCTGCTTCTCTTCCGGATCCGGGGCCTTTGACGTTGACTTCCACCGTGCGAAGTCCATGTTCCATTGCCAATTTGGCCGCTTGTTCACTGGCCATCTGCGCTGCAAAGGGTGTGCTCTTTTTCGAGCCTCTAAAGCCCATTTCGCCGGCGCTTGCCCAAGACAAAGCATTTCCCTGTGTGTCTGTAATGGTTACAATGGTATTGTTAAAAGAAGATTGAATATGCGCCATTCCGCGTTCAATATTCTTTTTGACTTTTCTCTTTTTAGATCTGACAACTTTTTTAGCCAATTTTTGACCTCCTCAAAGTTAAGACTTTTTGCCGCGTCCGACTGTTTTCTTCGGACCTTTGCGCGTACGTGCGTTTGTCTTGCTGCGTTGGCCGCGAACAGGCAAACCGCGACGATGTCTTAAACCGCGATAAGAACCGATTTCGATAAGACGTTTAATATTCATGTTAACTTCACGACGAAGGTCACCTTCGACGGTATATTTTTCATCGAGAATGGTTCTCAGCGCGTTAACTTCGCTTTCGGTCAAATCTTTAACTCTTGTATTCGGATCAATTTTGAGTTCCGCTAAAATTTGATTGGATGTGCTTCTACCAATCCCGTAAATGTAGGTTAAGCCGACTTCCACGCGTTTATCACGGGGTAAATCGACTCCGGCAATTCTTGCCATACGTTATGTACCTCCTAAAAAAATCATGTATTAATATGATCTGAGCTGCTTGAAGTGATGACAGCCCATGTCCGCCGGACATATTGTCCGAACCTCTATATCATAAGTGTGGTAAAAAATGCCGCGGCCACACCTGTGATCATGTTCATTGGGCATTAACCCTGTTTTTGTTTATGCTTAGGATTTTCGCAAATGACCATGACACGTCCGTGACGCTTAATGATCTTGCATTTTTCGCACATAGGTTTTACTGAAGGTCTGACTTTCATGGTTTTCTCCTTTTAGGATCTTCCTTTACCGCGCCACGTAATGCGACCCCGGTTTAAATCATACGGTGAAAGCTCTAAGCTAACTTCATCACCGGGCAAAATACGGATGTAATTCATTCTAAGCTTCCCTGAAATATGGGCTTGAACCTGGTGTCCGTTTTCCAGTTCCACCAAAAATATGGTGTTTGGTAAAGCTTCAATGACTTTTCCTTTGACTTCAATAACGTCTTTTTTGGCCAACTGATTTAACCTCCTTCGCTAATCGCGGCGTGTTTTGTTTTGCCAAGGTTCAAGTATCTTTCGAATCTCGGCATTTTGAATTTTTTTATTTGATAATATATCTTTCTGGATAGAAGTGATAACCGTTTGAGTCTTTGTGATATGTTTTATTTTTTTTCGTTTCGGCAGACTGATCTTTCTAAGATCCCCATCAGCCAAAAGCACATAATCACCGTCGATTCCGACGACAAGCATCCATCTGTCTTTATCACGACCTGCTTTAGATCTGACAATTTGACCGATTTCACATTCGCTCATGCCTCACCTTTTACAATAATGTAAGAATTTCAGGATCGCTTTTACCGGTGATCACAATTGTATTTTCGTAGTGTGCCGCCCATTTTCCGTCACGCGTGACCACTGTCCAGTCATTATCAAGCACTTCTACATCATAGTGTCCGATATTGACCATCGGTTCAATGGCTAAGCACATTCCTTTGACAAGTCTTGGGCCGTGACCCGGTTTTCCGAAATTGGGAACCGGCGGATCCTCGTGCATTTCACGACCGATTCCATGACCGACATAATCTCTGACGACGGAAAAGCCCTCGCTTTCGACATATTCCTGAACAGCATGGCCGATATCCGAAAGTCGATATCCTTCTTTTGCATAGGCAATGCCTCTAAAGAAGGATTCCTTAGTGACATCAATCAGGCGTCTGGCTTCATCGGATACTTGGCCCACCGCATGGGTTCTTGCAGCATCGCCGACATATCCGTCCAATGTAGCGCCTAAATCTATGCTGATGATATCTCCTTCTTTGAGCTTTCTGTTTCCGGGAATGCCGTGAACAACTTCCTCATTAATCGAAGCGCAAATACTGTTCGGAAATCCTTGATAGCCCAAAAACGTCGGGTATGCGCCGTGATCTCTAAAGAATTTTTCGGCAATCGCATCAAGTTCCAAAGTGGTAATTCCGGGTCTGACTTCCTTGGATAACAAATCGTGGCACGCCGCTACCAAATGCCCGGCGGCGCGCATTTTTTCGATTTGCTTTGCGTTTTTGATGCTGATCATATTATTATTTTACTCCGATATCGAGAACTTTAAATACAGATTGTTCGACTTCTTCAGGTGTCTTATTGCCGTCGATATCAACAATAATATTCGCATTTTTATAGTAATCAACCAACGGAGCCGATTCGGCATAATATACTTTTAAACGTTTTGAAACTGTTTCTTCGTTATCATCCGCTCTTTGAATAAGTGTTCCTCCGCAACGGTCACATACACCGTCTACCGCAGGCGGAAAATTTTTGACATGATAAGACGCTCCGCATTCGGTACAAACACGTCTGCCGACAATGCGTTCCGCTAAAATTTCATCCGGAACAACAATATTAACGGCATAATCAAGAGGCTTCTCGATTTTTTCGGTAAGTTTTGTCAATGCTTCAGCTTGGGCAACCGTTCTCGGAAAACCGTCAAGAAGATAACCGTCTTTTCAGTCATCTCTTGTGATACGGTCTTCAACTAGGTCAATAACCAGTTCATCGGGAACAAGCTCGCCTGCGTCCATATACGCTTTTGCTTTCTGACCTAATGGTGTATTGTTTTTCAAGTTTTCCCTGAATAAATCCCCGGTTGAAATATGAGGCACGTGATAGCGATCAATGATTGGTTTAGCCACTGTTCCTTTGCCTGCGCCCGGAGGTCCTAATAATATTATCCGCATGATTTTCTCCTATTTTAAGAATCCTTGATAGTTGCGCATTGTCAGTTCGGATTCAAGCTGTTTAACTGTTTCGAGTGCAACACCGACAACAATGAGTAAACTGGTTCCGCCGAATTGAATATTAACGCCGCCCATAAAGGCACCGACAATGATTGGAATAACCGCGATAACCGCCAGGAAGAAACCGCCGAATAATGTTAAGCGATTCATAATTTTGGTAAAGTATTCGACAGTCGGTTTACCCGGACGAATACCGGGAACATATCCACCCTGTTTCTTGATATTGTCAGCAATATCATAGGGGTTAAATGTAACAGCTGTATAGAAATACGTAAATGCAACCGTAAGAATCACATAGATGATTGTGGTGAGCGGCTGACCCCATCCCAAATAGGTGGAAACCCATTGACTAAAAGCCGTATTCGGGAAGAAATTAGCCAAAGTTGCCGGTAGAAGTGTAAGTGAACTGGCGAAGATGATCGGAATAACACCGGCCATATTGACACGCAACGGAATGTGTGTGCTTTGTCCGCCGTACATTTTTCGTCCGACAACACGTTTTGCGTACTGAATCGGAATCTTGCGCTGACCTTCGGTAACAAAGACAACCGCGATTGTCGCTACCACAATGAATATAATCAACAGCAAGAGCGAAACGATATTGAGTGTTCCGACTTGAACGTAATTGTAGATGTTGGCAATAGCTGAAGGAATTCGTGAAACGATACTGATAAAGATAATCAGTGAAATCCCATTGCCAATCCCATACTCGGTGATCTGTTCACCTAAGTACATCAACAATGTCGTTCCGGCTGTAACCACAAGGACAACAACGAATACCGTGAAAGGTGTTTTTTCAATCAACAGGTCCTGATATGATAGACTCATACCGAGAGCCTGAATGATTGCAAGCGCTATTGTTAAATAACGTGTATATTGCGCTATTTTTTTTCGGCCTTCTTCACCTTCTTTTTGGAGGTTTTCCAAGGCTGGAATAGCAAACACCAACAGATTCATAATAATGGAAGCATTGATATACGGCGTGATCCCCATGGCAAAAATTGTAAAGTTACCAAAGTTACCACCGGAGATGATATCAAATAATCCGAAAATGCCTCCGTTGTTGACAAGTGTAGACAGTTGTTGTGCGTCAATGTAAGGTACAGGTATGAAAGAGCCCAATCTGTAGATCATAAGGATGACCAGCGTAAAAATAATTTTTTTACGTATATCGGGCACTCTCCAAGCGTCTCGTAATGTAGAGAGCATTAAACCACCTCTACCTTCCCTCCTCGAGCGACGATTTTTTCTTGAGCGCTTTTGCTGATTTTATTAACTTTAACGGTCAGCGTTTTTTCTAAATCACCATCGCCGAGAATTTTAACACCATCTAATTTTTTCCGGATAAATCCATATTCCAGCAGTAAATCGATTGTGACTTCGGTATTGTCATTAAATGCGTTAAGTTCACCAACATTTACGATGGCATATTCTTTTTTGAAAGGATAGTTTGAAAATCCACGTTTGGGGATTCTGCGGGAAAGAGGCATCTGACCGCCTTCAAAGCCGAGTCTGACACCGCCGCCCGAACGTGATCTCTGACCGTCCTGACCACGTCCAGCTGTCTTTCCCTGACCGGTCGCGGTACCGCGGCCTTTTCTTTTAGGGTTTTTTCTTGATCCTTTAGCAGGACTGAGTGTGTGTAACTTCATAAAAGATCCTCCTAAACTTCTTTAACATCAAGCATGAAATCCGTTTTGTGAATCATTCCGCGAATTTGAGGAGTGTCTTCATGAATAACGGTCTGGCCGATCTTTTTCAGACCGAGCGCTTCAATCGTCGCACGATGTTTGGGCTTACGACGAATGGTACTTTTCTTTAATGTAATTGCAAGTTTAGCCATTTTTGCCTCCTAACCGAGAATTTCTTCCGGTTTTTTTCCGCGTTTGGCAGCAACTTCTTCAAGTGTCGTCAAGCGACCCAAACCTTCAAGTGTTGCGTTAACCATGTTTTGAGCGTTGTTGGATCCCAAAGATTTTGTTCTGATATCTTTGATGCCGGCAAGCTCGCAAACGGCACGGACAGGACCGCCGGCAATAACACCGGTACCTTTTCCAGCCGGTTTTAAAAGAACGCGGCCAGCACCGTCCACACCTTCAACCTGGTGAGGAATGGTTGTTCCAACCAAAGGAACGCGAATCAAATTCTTTTTCGCTGCTTCAATTCCTTTGCGAATGGCATCGGGGATTTCCATCGCTTTTCCGCGGCCCATTCCGACTAAACCGTTGCCATCGCCAACGATGACCAAACAACTGAATCTGAAATTGCGGCCGCCTTTAACAACTTTGGTAACACGGTTAATACTGACGACGCGGTCTTGGAGTTCCAGATCAGTGGAAT
Organism: uncultured Eubacterium sp.; assembly: GCA_902784045.1. Taxonomy (GTDB): domain Bacteria; phylum Bacillota; class Clostridia; order Eubacteriales; family Eubacteriaceae; genus RUG12931. The sequence continues at coordinate 6,145 of CACZTE010000032.1, forward strand.
CAATGATATTTCTTCTCATGATGTTGACCTCTTTCTCTTAGAATTTCAGGCCGGCTTCTCGAGCCGCATCCGCCAGTTCCTGAACACGACCGGTGTAAATATAACCGCCTCTGTCAAAAACAACATTTTCGATATTTGCAGCAAGTGCTTTCTTGGCAACCGATTCGCCTACTGCTTTCGCAGCTTGCTTATCTCCGCCGTGTGCAAAGCTTCCTTTGAGATCCGCATCAAGAGTTGATGCAGCTACCAAGGTTTTGCCAACCGTATCGTCAATGATTTGTGCGTAAATGTTTTTGTTGCTGCGGAATACGCAAAGTCTGGGACGTTCAGCGGTTCCGCTGATTTTTTTGCGTACACGAGCGTGTCTATTCAGACGCACTTTATTTTTATCTGGTTTTTTTATCATTTTAATTTCCTTTCTTACCTGTCGAGCATGACCTTCAATTAGCCGGTTTTACCGACTTTACGGCGGATGTGTTCATCCGCATATTTGATGCCATGACCCTTGTAAGGTTCGGGGGGTCTTTTCGCACGGATATTGGCGGCGTGGGCGCCGACAGCTTCTTTGCTGATTCCTTTGACAATGACTTTGGTTTGTGTTTCCGCGACAGTTTCGATACCATCGGGATCAACCATTTCAATGGGATGGGAATAGCCGAGGTTTAATGTTAACACATTACCTTTTTTGAGAGCACGGTAACCGATTCCGCTGATTTCCAATGTTTTTTCAAAACCTTTGGTCACACCGATAACCATATTGTTAATGAGTGCTCTTGTTAAACCGTGAAGTGATTTGTGATTTTTGCTTTCAGACGGTCTTTTGACAATGATTTGATTATCTTCGACTTCGATAATCATATCCTGATGAAGTGTTTTTGACAATTCACCTTTGGGTCCTTTTACAGTCATTGTGTGTCCGTCTAATTTGATATCTACGCCGGCGGGAATCGCTACCGGAGCATTACCTACTCTTGACATTTGCGTTCCTCCTTTTTACCAAACGTAGCAGACGACTTCTCCGCCGACACCGGCTTTTCTGGCGGCTTTGTCGGTGATAACACCTTTGGAAGTCGAAATAATGGCTATACCAAGACCGTTTAAAACCTTGGGAACGTCATCTTTACCGACATAAACACGAAGACCCGGTTTGGAAATTCGTTTTAAACCGGCAATTACGCGGGCTTTTTCTTCGCCGTATTTCAAAGTGATTTTGATAACACCTTGTTTGCCATCATCGATCACATCGTATTTTTTAATATAACCTTCTTCAAGGAGAATGGCGGCAATAGCCTTTTTCTCTTTAGAAGCAGGAATCTCAACACTTTTATGACCGGCATTGTTGGCATTTCTGATTCTTGTCAGCATATCTGCAATCGGATCAGTCATTGACATGCTTGTGTCCTCCTTTTTGTTTCTAAAAA
>CACZTE010000033.1 GCA_902784045.1 uncultured Eubacterium sp.
GCACAACATCTATGCCTTTTAAATTGCCTACATTATTGGATTTTCAAAGTTCTACACACCTTTTCGGTGTGGGAAGTTTTAGTTAATTATTTATTATTAATCCGGCGAAGCAACGACGCCCCGCATCGCGAAAAGATCGAAAGCTCAAAAAGCTCTCGACTCCCAACGCCCCCTACTTCTGCCCGTAGGACGTCCGAAAGCGTTTCTCCGTCCGGCGCATCTCCTCTTCGCTGAGCAGCACCGGCTTTCCGATGCTTCGGGCTTTCACGTACACCTTGCAGCACTGCTCAATCTGCTCAGCCACGGCAAAGGCCGAAGCGATATCCATATCCCCGGCAACCAGACCGTGATTGGCCATCAGCGCAGCGTGGCGCTCCGTCATGGCGGCAAACGTCTTTTCCGCCAGCTCCTCCGTTCCGTAGGAGGCGTAATCGGCGCAGCGCACATTCACCCCAGCGTAGGCAATCAGATAACTCGACGCCGGCAAATCCTCCCTGAGGGTGGAAAGCACCGTCGCGTAGGTCGAATGGGTGTGCACCACAGCTTTGATATCTTGCCGTCTTTCATAAAATATCCGGTGAAGCCCGATCTCCGACGACGGCTTAAGCCTGCCGTCAACAACCTGTCCCGCGAGATCGCAGACCACCACATCCTCCGGCCGCATCTCGGCGTAGTCCACCCCCGACGGACTGATGGCAAAATAACCGCTTTCATCATCATAAATACTGATATTACCGCCGGTGCCGGTGGTCAGCCCCGCGGTCATCAGCTTTTGGCAATAGGTCACCACATCATGGCGTTCTTGATTAAGAAGCATAGCTTTGTCCTTTGCGATTGTTCAGAGAATCCCGCACGCCGCGCTTTTCATCCGAAACGACCGGGCGAAAAACGCCGCGCAATGTGATAAAACATTCATCATAACATCAAAAATGACTGGCCGCGTTGAGTCTCGCGTTTTCCATGTCGTATTTGAGCGCTGCGAGGGCCTCTTCATCCAAAACCTCGGTAATCACCGGCGCGTAATCCCTGCCGGCAAAGGCCCCTCGACGATCCACCAGGTGAATGATCAAATACGCGATAGCCGTCAAAACCACACCGGTAAAAAAACCGCTTAACGTGGCGTCAACGCTCATCAGCATGGGAAGCACGTAAAACCCGACAAAACAGCCGAGAATAAACGCGGCACAAGGAATGCCGTAGGCGATCCCCGACGCTTTCATCACATTATTAAAACTCATTTCCACGGCGACGGCGTCTCCCTGTTTGGCCTTCGCCTGATTAATAGCTTCGGTGGTCATGGTGGATTTATCTTTGCTGACGTCGCATTTTTTGCAGTCGCCGCAGGCCGCGTGCCGCTGAATCACGACTTTCGCGGTTTTTCCCTTGGTTTTTTTCACAATGCCGATTTCCCGCATGCCCTCACCTTCTTTCTTTGTGAATCATAAAATCATGCCGCGCCCGTTTACAAGGACGCGCGCCGTCAAAAAATAACGCAAAAGCCCTTGGGGCGCAAGGGCTTGATCATTTGTGGATAACCGCGAAAATCAGACGATTTCGTCATCGATGCTGATGCCGAGGTCAATCAACGCGTCAAGTTCCGCTTCCGCCGGCGCGTCGGTCATGAGATCGCCGTGATTTTGAATCTTGGGGAACGCGATGACATCGCGGATATTATCAATGTCGAGGAGCATCATAATCAACCGGTCAAAACCAAAGGCCAGACCGCCGTGGGGAGGCGTTCCGTATTTCAGCGCTTCAAGAAGGAAGCCGAAACGGCGCCAGGCCTCTTCCATGGTAATGCCGATAGCCGCGAACATTTTTTCCTGAATATCCTGATTATGGATACGAATCGAGCCGCCGCCGAGTTCCACCCCGTTGACAACCATGTCATAGGCGTCGGAGCGCACGTTTTGCGGCTCGGTTTCGAGCAATGGAATATCTTCGGTCAGAGGCGCTGTAAAGGGATGGTGCATCGCTTTATAACGGCCTTCTTCGGCATTGTACTCAAGCAGCGGAAAATCAATGACCCACAGGAAATTATACTTACCGGACAAATCAAAATTAAGGCGTTTGGCCAGTTCCAGACGCAATTGACCGAGGGAGGTCAACGCGACATCGTCGCTGTCGGCCACCATAAAGATATAATCGCCGTTTTCGGCGCCCATGCGGTCGTAAATCGCCTGTTTTTCTGCTTCGGAAATGAATTTCAAAATCGGTGATTTCATGCCTTCGGGCTTCACGTCAATCCAGGCGAGTCCCTTGGCTTTATAAATTTTCACGTGCTCTTCCAGATGCTTAATGGCCTTTTTGGACAGTTTGCCCTGGGCGTCTTTGGCGATAATCGCCCGCACCGATCCGCCTTTTTTGATGGCGCCGGAGAACACCTTGAATTCCGAATCCGCGAGCAAATCAGACAAATCCTGAATTTCCATGCCGAATCGGGTATCGGGCTTATCTGAGCCGTAACGATCCATGGCTTCCCGCCAGGTCATGCGCTGGAAAGGCGGTTTTAAATCGATGCCGCGGACTGCTTTAAACACCTCGTTAATCATGCCTTCCATGATGGGAATAATGTCATCCTTGGTCACAAACGACATTTCCATGTCAATCTGGGTAAATTCGGGCTGACGGTCCTGACGCAAATCTTCATCGCGGAAGCATTTGGCGATTTGATAATAGCGGTCCATGCCCGAAATCATCAGGATTTGTTTAAACAGCTGAGGACTTTGGGGAAGTCCGAAAAACTTGCCTTTCTGCACGCGGGAAGGCACGAGGAAATCTCTGGCGCCTTCCGGTGTCGGTTTGCCCAGAATCGGCGTTTCGATTTCCAAAAAGCCTTCGGCGTCCAGATAATTGCGGACGATGGAGGCCACTTTGGCGCGGGTTTTAAAGATATGCTGCATTTTGGGTTTGCGCAAATCGAGGTAACGGTACTTCAGACGAACATTTTCACCGGATTTATCCGTGTCCTGAACATAAATCGGCGGGGTTTCCGACGTGTCCAAAATGGTCAGCTTGGTGACCAGCACTTCCATTTCGCCTGTGGTCATTTTGGGGTTGATATTTTCTTCGCTTCTGCGTCTTAAAGTCCCCTCAACGCAGAGAACAAACTCATTTCTGACTTTTTCGGCTTCGGCAAAATCATCACCGGCAGTTTCTTCGTTCACAACCAACTGCACAATGCCGGAACGGTCTCTTAAGTCGATAAAAATCACACCGCCGAGATCGCGTCTGTTGTCTGTCCAGCCCGAAAGCTTGACGCTGTCGCCTTCACGCGCGGGCAGCATCTCCCCGCACATGGCATTTCGATAAAATGTCTTCATTCTTCCTCCGTAAGCCGAAGCATCGGCTCTGTAAAATTCTAATATTCTAACTAAAGTATTATATAAAAAGCGCCCGTCCCTGTCAATGACGGGAACAAACGCTTTTTGTATTCTTATCCGAAAAAACTCGGATGACCAAGGAATTGTTAATCAGAAAGGCCCTCGCTGTAAGCGGCGATTTTCCTTTCGATTATCTCGTCAATCCGTTCGTGATAGGTCCGCACGTCTTTGACGGTAAACACCTTTTCAAAACGGTTTTGCGCCGCGTGATAACATTTCCCCGACGCGCCGGCGCCAATGCCGATAATACTCTGCCTTTCGGCCATCATCAGGATGTTGTAAATGCCGTCATACCCGGCTTTGGCGTAGCCGATGTTCTCACCGTTTCCCTGGGTGTATTTTTGCCTGTAAAGATAATAGGGATGATAGTCAGCGGCGGCAAGGGTCCGCTCAAGCTCGTCATAAAAGCCGTCGTTGTAAAGCTGAACATAACGATGACCGTTTTCCGCGCGCATCTTCGCCCCGCGCTTAATGGCAAGGCTGTGCACGGTGATATTTTCAGGCTCTAAGGCAATCACTTCTTTGAGAGATCGCATCACCGCCTCCGGCGCCTCACCGGCCAAGCCGACAATGAGATCCATATTGATGTTGTCAAAGCCTATATCCCGCATCAAATTGTATTTGTCGATGATATCCGCCGCCGTATGATGTCTGCCGATGGCAGCGAGGGTGCCGTCATTCATGCTTTGGGGATTAAGGCACACCCGGGACACCCCGTATTGTTGAAGGACGGAAAGCTTTTCGCCCGTCGTCGTCTCGGGCCTTCCGGCTTCAAAGGTAAACTCTCTGAGCGCCGGATGAATAAAAACGCCGTTTAACGCCGAGAGCAGCGCGTCAATCTGCCCGGCGGAAAAAACCGACGGCGTGCCGCCACCGATATAGAGCGTATCAACGGCGAGCCCCTTTTCGCAAAAGAATTGCTTGAAAGCGTCGATTTCCTTGAGCAAATCAGCTAAATACATCTCGGCAAGGGCGCCTTTTTTGTCCATTACCGTAGAGACAAAGGAGCAATAACTGCATTTCGCCGGACAAATCGGCACCCCCACATACACCGAAACCCGACGGCTGTCCAAGGGATACACCACGTCCATCTCTTTCTCGGCCAATTCCACGGCAAGCTTGCTTTTGGCCTGTGAAACGTCGTAACAAGCAGACATAAAATCTGCCGCTTCCAGGGCGTTTCCGCCGAAGTCCAACAGATTTTGATGGGCGATTTTAACGGGTTTAATGCCGGTCAGACATCCCCAAGGC
>CACZTE010000034.1 GCA_902784045.1 uncultured Eubacterium sp.
ATGATAAGGATGAAGTATGAAACAAACACTTACAATCGTGGTGCCGGTCTATAATGAGGCTGAAACCGTCGATTTGTTTTACGCGGAGGTTAAACGGGTGATGTCCCCGCTTTCCAGTCGGGTGCAAACACGGATTCTTTTTGTAGATGACGGATCAGAGGACGAAACAAAGGCGATTATTTCCAAAATGTCGGAAGTAAACGAAGACGTCGGTTATTTGTCCTTTTCCCGTAATTTCGGAAAAGAAGCGGCGATGTTGGCCGGCCTTTCGGAGGCAACGGGTGAACTGGTGGCGGTGATGGACGCCGATCTTCAGGATCCTCCGTCGCTTTTGCCTGAAATGATCCGACGCATCGACGACGAAGGTTATGATGTGGTGTGCACCCGAAGAAAAACGCGAAATTGCGAGCCCTTGTTGCGTACTTTTTTCACAAATTGTTATTACGGTCTGATGAGCCGCATCTCAAAAACGCCGATTATAAACGGTGCCCGGGATTTTCGTATGATGACGCGGCCAGTGGTGGAGGCGGTACTGTCCCTTGGCGAATATAACCGCTTTTCCAAAGGATTATTTTCCTGGGTAGGGTTCAAGCAAAGCTGGATCGCTTACGACAATGTTCCGCGTTCGGCGGGAGAAAGCAAGTTCTCCTACAAAAAGCTTTTTTATTACGCGGCAGACAGTGTTTTATCTTTTTCGACGGCGCCTATTCTCGGGACGGCGATGCTGGGTCTCTTGTTTTGTCTGATTGCTTTTGTGATGATCGCTGTGATTATCATCAAGACGGTGGTTTTCGGTGATTCCACCAACGGTTGGCCGTCGTTGGCGTGCATTGTGCTTTTGGTGTCCGGCGTGCAGATGATGGGCATCGGTATTGTCGGGGCTTATCTCTCAAAAGTTTATATGGAAACCAAAAAAAGACCGCTGTATATCATCAAAGAAAAAAACGTCAAAACCGAACAACCACAAAAAAATGTTCAAAAAAATAGGGTGTTTTGATAAAAATACAATTTACATTCTAAACTTGACGTGTTTTCAACCAATTTACCTTTTGTAAACGATTGGAAATATGGTAAAATACATTTATTATATCCAGTTGCGGGAAACGATTTGTTCACGTTGTTCATCGCGTGGGAATTTTGAGTTTAACAATGCTTTTATCAGCATATTGATCAGAAAACGACACGATATATAGGCTAACAATAATGTTTCTTTGAACGTTTTTTCGACAGAGAAATGGTAGTTGGCTTGCAAACATTGGCGACTCAGCCAGTGAAGAAAGGAGGCTGCTATGATGGATTTACCATATGTGGAAATACTGATTATATTGATGGCAGTCATTTTACTTTGCATGCTGGTAAGCCTGAAAAACAGAAATCCCCTGGCCGTCGATGTCAGATGGGTCATGTTTTCTGTGATGGTGCCCATGATCGGCAATACTATTGTTGCCAGAGCGTTCAATGAAGATATGGGTCAGCTGGGCTATACTTTGTTTTTTGTCGGAACGAATCTGTTCTTTTATGCCCTGATCCGCTTTACGGCCAATTATTGCAATTACAACTTTAATCGGACAATATGGCATCATATTTTGGTTGTTCTCATTATCGCGGATTGTCTATCCGTTGGCACCAATTTTTACACAGGCTTTGTCTTTACGGTTCACCGTATCTACATGCCGGGGCAGATTGCGCTTTTCATTATGAACGGCGGTGTGGGCTATGTGCTGCACATGGTGCTTTCGTATCTGCTCCTTGCTATTATTTTCGGCATGCTCGTTTATAAGCTGTTCCATGTGTCACGGCTCTATATTGAGAAGTATATGATCATCTTTTTGACTTTATTGATATGTGTGCTTTGGGAATCCTATTATATGTTTGTGATTCTTTATTCGAGACCCATTGATATGTCGATGATCGGGTATGGAATTTGCGTCCTCTTTATTTTTTATTTTTCGCTGTATTATTCGCCGGTCATGCTCTTGGGCCATATGTCCAAAACGGTGGTGTCGGATTTGGCTGCGGGGATTTTTTTCTTCGATTCCGATCGCAAGTGCATTTACGCCAATCCCAACGCTCAGCGGATGTTCCACATTACCAAAGCGAACCTTGATAAAGCCGTACCGCTTTTGCACAGCTTGTTCGATTATTGCGATGATGATTTATACAATGATTTTACCCGGGAAGTCCATTTAGAAAGCCGAAACAATTCCGGTGAGCGTTATTATCTTGTGAATTATCACAGGCTGCATGATAACAATTCGCATTGCATCGGCGGTTTTTTCAGCCTGTTTGACCGAACTAAAGAAATACAAAAACAAAACGAAGAGCGTTACCGCGCCCGTCACGATAGTTTGACCCATCTCTATAACAGAGACTATTTTACGGAGCTGGTCCGAAAGGAACTCGATAATAATCCGGATAGGACTTATTTGATGACGGTATCGGATATCCGGGATTTTAAATTGGTTAACGATATTTTCGGAACGGATGTCGGCGATGGTATCCTGCGTCAAATTGCCAATACCATGGAACAATACGCCCTGGAAGGCAACATTTTCTGCCGCCTAGAAAACGATCAATTTGCGCTGCTTACCCTTAAAGAAACGTATGATGAAGCATTTGTGTTAGAATACCTGGACGATATTTCTCACAATTCCGGCGATGTGAATTATCCTCTTGTGATTCATACCGGCGTTTATGAAATTAAAAATCCGGCAATTTCCGTCTCTGTGATGATTGACC
>CACZTE010000035.1 GCA_902784045.1 uncultured Eubacterium sp.
TAACAAGGATAAGCGGCTTTTGGGTGAGGCGATGACGATTTCGGGGCTGGATACGCTCATCGCGATTCTCTCGGGGATTGTGATTTTTCCGGCGTGTTTCGCTTTTGGGGTAGAACCGAATTCCGGACCGTCGCTGATTTTTATCACGCTGCCCAACGTGTTTAATCACATGGCTTTCGGCAATATCTGGGGGGCGTTGTTTTTCCTGTTTATGAGTTTCGCGGCGCTGTCCACGGTCATCGGTGTTTTTCAAAATATTATTTCTTTCGCGACGGATTTGTTTGATGTGCCGCTTAAAAAGGTATGCGCGGTCAATGCCGTGGCGATCTCGCTGCTGTCGTTGCCCTGCGCCCTGGGCTTTAATGTGCTTTCGGGTATCGCGCCTTTGGGCGTGGATACGACGATTCTGGACCTTGAAGATTTTATCGTCAGCAATAATATTCTGCCGCTGGGGGCGCTGGTGTATGTGCTCTTTGCCGTGACCAAATACGGCTGGGGCTTTGACAATTTTCTTTCTGAAACCAATGCGGGTGAGGGATTAAAATTCCCGAAAAACAGTGAGTTTTATTTGAAATGGGTGCTTCCCGTTATTGTGCTGGCCGTGTTTATCGGCGGGTATTTGGTGTGAGGTAAGAAGAATCTTTCGTCTTGATTTTCTCGTCTGAATCTTTTTGTACCATCCGGCACAAAAACGCTATGCTTTAACCAACTGTTTTATCGGTTAAGCAACACATGAAAAAAGGAGACAAGAAAGCGTATTGAAAAAAGCAACACTATTCGCGTTAACGTCGGTGCTGTTATGGAGCACATTGGCGCCGGCAGTCAGCTACTGCATGCGGGAAATGAGCATGCTAATGATGCTTTGTGTGTCACTGGCGATTACAACGGTCATCTTTTTGATTGCGGCGTTCAAAACGGGCGCGTTAAAACATACGGCGGTCTACACACCCAAACGAATGCTCGGCCTGGCAGCGCTGGGGATGCTCGGCATCTTCGGTTACATGTGCCTGTACAACACCGGCATCGGCATTCTGGGCGCCCAGGACGCTTGCGTCATCAACTACCTGTGGCCGATGCTCACGACGATTTTCGCGGTGATCATCCTCAAAGAAAAACTGCGCGTAAGCCACATAGTCGTGCTGGTCATGGCTTTCGCGGGAACGGGCATCATCACCTTAAAAACCGGAGGCTTTCAGAGCGGAAACTTCATCGGTGTGATCTTCACTGCGGCCGGCGCCGTGTGCTATGCCCTGTTTAGCGTCCTCAATAAACGCTACGCTGAAAATGAGCTTCTCGACATGATTGTGTACTACAGCGTCTCCACCATTGCTTCGGCGGCGGCATGCGGCCTCACCGGCGGCTTCACGCCGGTTCACGATCCCTGCACGTGGATTGCCGTCACATGGATCGGCGTGTCCTCCGTTGCCTATCTGTTTTGGGCAAAAGCCCTGTCGGAGGGCAACGCGGCGGACGTGGCGGTGCTGGCCTATCTCACCCCGGTGCTGTCTATGATCTGGTCCATCCTCTTTTTGGGTGAAGCCTTTGATCTGCGTTCAGTGCTGGGGATGATCCTCATCATCGCCGGCTGCGCCTATCAAGGTATCACCGACAGCAGAGCGCAAAAAGCCTTGGAACAGGACACCGCGCCAAAATCCAAACGCGAGTGAAGGGCAGGGCATACGCTGCTGAGCAGCTTTGGCGGATTTTATTTAAAAATTGATAGAAATTTCACAATTTCATGTTTCTTTTTAAAGGAAATCCGTATATAATAAATAAGAATGAAATACTTTTTCATAAGAATTCCCGCAGGAGGGTCGAAAAAATGCCGATATCGGATATCATCAACAACATATCCGCCTACGCGATGACAAATATCGCCATGAACATCATCGCGATGTTTTTGGTGGTCGTTATTTTTGTTGTCCGAAGACGCGTGTTTGGCGCCGATCCCATTGAGAATTCACTGTTTTCCACACTGTTGGTTTTCCTTTTCTTTTCAAGCACGGGTGAAGTTTTTGATCACTTGCTGATTGGCAATCCCGGAGAGGCCGTCCACATTGCGTTGAGCGCTGTGTCCGCTGTCATCTATATCAGCAATGTTATGTTTGCCTTTGTCTGGGCCGTCTATGTGGATTTTAAGCTCCATCAAAAATGGGAATGGACAAGCCTGCGCAAAAAGCTACTCATCATCCCCGTTGTCATCGCCCTCATTGCCTATGTCGTTAACATTTTTGTTCCCATTGTTTACGTCATTACACCGGACAATGTCAGGGTGCATCTGCCCCTTATTTTCATAACGTACATCGCTTTGTACGGTTATCCGATCTACGCGTTCATCGACTATCTCATTTACCGCGTCAAAGAAAAACGCTACTTTTTCTTCCCGATGGAGGCCTTTCTCATCCCCGCGGCTATCGGCATTGCCTTCGAGGCGGTGACCGCCGTGTTTTACACCACGTGGATTGGCGTGGTCATTGCGATTAACGCCGTTTTTTTGAGCCTGCAAAGTGAAAAAACATTCATTGATAGTTTGACTGGGCTCTACAACAGGGAATACTTCAACAGCATGCTTTCCAAACTGGGAAACGGACGGGATGATTACAGCGCCGGCATTATGCTCGACCTCAATGATTTTAAAGCGATTAACGATACTCTGGGCCATCACACCGGCGATCAGGCGCTGAGCGACGTGGGAAACATTCTCATCGAAACCCTGCCCAAAAAAACATTCGCTGCCCGATACGGCGGCGATGAATTCATGATTTTGATTCATCACGACCATGACGGGCAGTTGGAGCAAATCGCGTTCGACATCGACAACGCCTTCAAAACCTTTAACGAGAACGCGGGCAGGCCCTATAACATCCAGTATTCCATCGGTATGGCCCGGTTTAGTCCTGAGCGATTCGCCAATCCCGAAGCCTTCATCAGAGAACTGGACGAAAAAATGTATCAATCCAAAGAAGCTTATCACAGACAAAAGGGAAACTGTCGGACAGTCGACAAGGCGACGGACGTATGACGGACTATCGCGACAAATAAACCCATAAATAAGAAAAAACAAAACCGGTATCATGCCGGTTTTTTTGATGTTTGGGCGAAGCGTCGAAAATATGAGACGCGAAAACGCTCTGTCAATCTCGTCCGAAAAGGCATCGTTGTAAAAAATGCAACACTATTTATATAAATCAATATACAAAAGCTTAAAAGAATCTGAAAATTAGCACTCGTCTATTGACAGTGCTAACAAATCGGGCTATAATAACCATGTCATCAGAAATGAGACACCCAATCGAAGATCCCATCCATCGATGACAAATATATATCAACCTTAAACCAAGGAGGCACTAAAATGTTACCTAGTGTATTCGGAGAAAACGTATTTGATCAATTAATCAATCCTTCAACTACCCGCGACTTTTTCAGTCATGATTTCGGAAGTCACAAAGTCAACTTGATGAAAACCGATGTCAAAGAAAATGACGAAGCTTACGAAATGTCTATTGACCTTCCCGGCTATCAAAAAGATGATATTGATATCCAGTTTGACAAAGGCATGCTAAGCATCACCGCGAAACGCAGCGACGCCAAAGACGAAAAAGACGAAGATGGCAAGTTCATCCGCAGAGAACGTTATTACGGCAGTTGCACCCGTCAATTCTATGTGGGCGATACCGTTAGGAAAGATGATATCAAAGCCAATATGAAAGACGGCGTGCTGGCGCTCACCATCCCCAAAAAAGGCACCGCTGAAATCGAAGAATCCAAACGTATTTTAATCGGTGAATAAGCGTTCGGTCTAAATCACCATCCCTTTTAATCCGAGGGTTTTTGCCCGAGGTTTACATAAATGACACTATCATCGTCATCTGAATTCTATCCCCCTCCATTGCCCCGTTTGAAAAACGGGGTTTTTTCATAGGAAAAGCCGAAGCAGCGTGCGCGTTGTGATATAATGAAAAAATCATTAAAGAAAGAGTGTGAGCGTGAAAGAATTAATAAATGAGCAAACCACAGAGCAAAAAGTAAAAGCTTATCTCGGCACGAATGTCGATGAGGAAAAGCTATATTTTTATCAAAGCGTTTCTTCGACCAATCAAACAGCGAAGGAAATGGCGCTTAAAGGGGCGCCGGAGGGTTGTTTTGTCATCACGGACGCGCAAACCGGCGGCCGAGGCAGAGGCAATAACCGTTTTTATTCGCCGGTAGGCGGCATTTATCTCTCGGCGATTTATCGTGAAAACGGCGAGAGTTTATTGGCGGATTATCTCACCGTGGCGGGTTGCGCCGTAACAGCCCAGGCTATCGAGAAGATAACCGGTGTCGATTGTGGTATCAAATGGGTCAACGATCTTTTTGCACGCGAGAAAAAAGTGTGCGGTATTTTAGCGGAAAGTGTTTTTCGAGGAAAGACCCGGTATATGATTTTGGGCGTTGGTATCAATCTTTTTATGCCGGCAGACGGTTTTCCGAAGGATTTGCCCCGGGCGGGAGCTGTCCTTGATACGCCGCCGGACGGCGATTTGCGAGCAAGGCTCATTGCCGAAATGATTGACGGACTCACACTTTTGGGAAGAGAAAAGGATTTTAGCGTTTACGTCAAAACATATCGCGAACGTTCTATGATTATCGGCAAAGATGTGATTGTGACAGACGGTGATGAACGCGTCCGCGGCATCGTGCGCGGCTTTGACGATTACGGGCATCTCATTCTGATGAAAAAAGGACAGCGGCGGGTCATCAGATCGGGAACGCTTAGACTTGCTGATGAAAAAGAATAAATTTTCCGCGTTGTCCGAAATTGCGAAAAAAACCGGAAGGCAAACCCTTCCGGCCTTTAAAACAAATATCAATCTTTGTTGCTTAAGCTGTTGACAAAATCACGGGTACGGTCATGTTTGGGATGCTCGAAAATGTCTTCGGGCGTTCCTTCCTCTAAAACGATGCCGTCGTTCATGAAGAGAATTTTGTTGGCGACACCCCGGGCAAAGCCCATTTCATGGGTGACCACCAGCATGGTCATATGTTCTTCGGCAAGCTCCTGCATAACAGACAGGACTTCGCCGGTCAGCTCGGGATCCAGCGCCGAGGTCGGCTCGTCAAAGAGCAGCACATCAGGCTCCATCATCAGGGCGCGGGCGATGGCTACACGCTGTTTTTCACCGCCGGACA
>CACZTE010000036.1 GCA_902784045.1 uncultured Eubacterium sp.
GTCGAGTCTCTTTCGATTATTGATGATGAATAAGTTCAAAATCCGCTCACAGGCGGATTTTTCTGTTTCATCTCACTCAAAAGAGTATAGTTAACTGCATCATGAGCACTCATTTTAAGCTATTTTTTTCCCTGCGAATTTATTTAATTTAATATATCTTAAAATTCATCTTTCGACGCTTAAGTTTACCTCAATTTTAAGGTTTTTTCGGTATAAAATGTATTAAGAATTGGCTTCGTGTGCTTCTTTTGTGACCTTTATCATGATATAATAACACCATCAATTTTTAATATATATTATGGAAAGGAAAAATCATCATGAAATCGGGTCGCGATAATTATTTGAAAAAGCCGATAAGCTTTGTGCTTTTTTTAACGTTAGTTTTTTGTATGTTCTTTTCTTCAGGAACAGTGTTCGCCGAGGATGTCAAACCCGATGATAACATCAAGCTCACCGTCAAAGCCGATAAAACCGATCTGAAAGATGATGAACTCACTAATGTGACGGTTACACTGTCAAACGACTCGGATTATATTCTAAAATACAATTCACTGGATGCGGTGCTTTCCGATTATTTTGAACTTCATGATGGCCGTCTCTCCCATTATGAAGAAACCATCGGCGTCGGAGAAAGCAAAAGCTACAGCTTCACCGTGGAAGCCGATGCCGACAAACATGACGATGATCATGACAAAGACAAGGACAAAGATAAGGATGAATCCGATAACAAGGATAAAGATTCGAAAGACAAAGATAAATCAAAATCAGCTGCCGTTATCGTAAGGAGAAATTCAAACAATCCGAAAACCGGGAGTCCGGCAACCGGCGCTTTTGCAGCTGCCATTTTCCTTGTCGCGTTTGCGGCCCTTATACTCTTCTTAAGGAAAAAATATAAGGCGTCCAAAGCCCTTGCCCTTATTCTGGTATTATCCCTCTGCGGCAGTTTCTTCGCCCATTTCCCGATGAAAGCAAATGCCCAGGAGATTGGAAATCTATTATCAGTCGAGAACAGTTCACCCGCTGTTCCCGATAAAGACAGTCAAACACCGGCGCATGACTATAAAGCGGAATTGCCGATGACCGTCAACGGTGTACAAACATCGATTACCGTCAATGCACACATCGGTACTTTCCAACATGTTGATTTCCCCGATAAGGGTGAAGATATTGTGACCAATGCCGATGGTTACACGCTCGTCTGTCCGCTCGATGGCAGCACCTTTGTCGATCAAATGGCTGATCTCTCCTTTGCCAAAGCGCATATTATTCTCTCCGAAGGCGCAAAAGGTCATGAAATCACCGCCGTTTCCCTTTCAGAGGATAAAAAAACCCTAACGATTTTTATCAAAGGCAAAGTCAAATCCGGTGCCGAGCAAATCACCGCCGACTTTAAAGCCGGCGCGATTTCAAATGTCGCTGTCGATAAGCAAATGACCTGTAAAGTGACCAAACCGAAACCATTTATCGACACCAGCCATATGGATATCGTTAAAACCGAAGGTGAAAATAGCAAAAGCACAAAAACTTCAAACTCCGAACTGTGTCTGCCGGTCAATCTGGACAGCGCTCAGTTTACCGACGCAATCAACAATAATGATTTTACCTGTTTAAACGCTAACGCCAAAGCCATCAAAGGCGCCGTTATCACAAAAGTCGACATCATTGCTCCTGATAAAGCCAACATATATGTGATGATGCCCGGCAAGACACCGGCGCAAATTGCGGGAAAAATGAACGGCGGTTTTCTCAAAATCGGCGGCAAGAGCATCAACTGCGATACCCTTAAGCTGAAATTTAACCTTTCCGATGTCGGCGATACGGGAGTTGCCACCGCTGCGGAAGTTAAAACCGGTGATGATGTCAAGCTCAAAGTCACGGCGGATAAAACCGATCTCAAAGATGACGATTACGCCACTGTGACGGTCACCATGGCCAACGACTCGGATTACGTATTACACTATAACACTTTTGACGCAACCCTTTCCGATTCTTTGGAACTTGCCGAAGGTTCTCTTTCCCATCACGAAGATACCATCGGCATCGGCGAAAGAAAAAGTTATAGTTTTAAAGTTGAGGTCGACGACGACAAGCACGACGATGACAAAGATAAAGACAAAGATGATGATGACGACGATGACGATAATAAAAAAAGCGATTCTAATGATAAGAGCAAGTCCAAACCCGTCATTGTCAAAACGAAAAATACAGGCAATCCCAAAACCGGTGGAGATCCCGCCACAGGCGCTATTGCCCTCGCCGTTTTCATGATCGCGGCCGCAGCCTTTATTCTCTTCTTAAGGAAAAAATATAAAGCGTCCAAAACCTTGGCACTTATCCTGGTGGTTTCCCTCTGCGGCAACTTCTTCGTCTATTTCCCGACAAAAGCCAAAGCTCAGGAAACGAAAAACATCATCGCTGAAGAAAACGCCGATTCCGGCACCTCTGACAAGTCCGACGCTAAACCGGCTCAGGATTACAAAGTCGTGCTTCCGATGACCGTTGACGGCGAAAAAGCGACAATTACCGTCAAGGCTCATATCGGCGAAATCGGAGAAGTTGGCTTCCCCATCTCTGGTCAGGATATCGCGGATACCGCCGAAGATTACAAAATTAAATGTCAGTTGGAAGGCGGCGCTTTCAACGATAAGATGGCCGATCCCGCTTATGCCGGTTCTCACATTACCCTTTCCGAAGGTGCTGAAGGACATCAGATTTCAGATGCTACCCTTTCAGGCGATAATCAATCTTTGATCCTTTCCATTAACGGAAAAGTGAAATCCGGAGCGGGGCAAATCGTCGCTGACTTCGAATCCGGATCTATTCAAAATGTTGCTGTCGATGAACAGATGACCTGTAACCTCACCAAACCGAACCCCTGCATCGATGCTGACAATATAGTCATTTCCAAAGGCGATGACGGCAAATCCACACAGCTTTGCTTACCGGTAAACATCGACAGTGCTCAGTTTACCGACGCGATTAACAACGCCGACTTTACTTGTGAAGGGTCTGGTTTTAAAAACGCTAATATCACAAAAGTCGACGTTACCGATCTCAATACAGCCAATGTCTATGTGAACATCCCCGACATTTCATCATCACAGATTGCCGATGAAATAGATGGCGGTACGCTCAAAATTGACGGAAAGAGCATCAATTGCGACGCCCTGTCAATGGACTTTACCCTTCCCGTCTATTCGGCAAACATCACTTCCGAAATTGTTGGAACGCCGACCATCACCGACAACGGTGACGGCACCGCTACCATTAACGCCGTCTTCAAAGAAAGTGTTAATGCACTAGGCAACACACAAGTTAACCTGACGCCGGAATCGCTCACCGTCAATTCAACAGACGACGGCATGGCCGTCTCTGATATCACAAATGTTTCCGGTCAAAGCTTCAATGTTTCAATGTCCACCGTCGTAACACTTCCCGATGCTGTTCAAAAAGCGGCTGACGCAGAAGTGTCTGAAACGCCAACGTCGAATACACCGACCGCCCAGTCAGATGCCGAAAGCGGAACAAAACCTGCCGGCGACACCGCAAACAGCAAGCAAGCCGATACATCCGGCGATGTACAAACAGACGCGTTAAGCGATAAACCAGTTGATACATTAAATGACAAGCAAGCAGACGTATCCAACAATAAACAAACCGACGCATCAAACAATAGTCAAGCCGAAACAATCGACAATAAACAAGCCGCAACAACAAGTCAAGCAGCCGCGGACACTGAAAAATCCAACAACTCAGACACCGCTTCGACGACGGCAACCCGCAAATTGTTAATCTCCGATTATGAAGAGATCATCAATGCGATGCCGGCCAATCTCAATGTCTCTATCAAAAAAAGCGCATTGAGCACAACTTCCGCCGTCATCTTGAAAAGCGATAATCTTATCCCCGCTGTTGTCGGCATGAAATAGTGATTTACAATCACGGGAAACTCTAACAACGAAAAGGAAAATTAAAATGAAATCCAAACGAAAAAAGCAATTTAAAATCTCGGTAAGTTTTCTGACGGTGTTCATTCTATGTCTCTGCTTGACCATGTCTGCAAGCGCTGTTTTTGCCGGAGAAGTAAGCAATGACACTTACGTCAATCTCAATGTCTCCGCGGATAAAACCGATCTCAAAGACGGTGAGACTGCCACAGTGACTGTCACCATGGCGAATGACTCGGATTATATTCTGAATAAAAACTCATTAAACGCAGTACTCCCCGATGCTTTGGTCCTTACCGAA
>CACZTE010000037.1 GCA_902784045.1 uncultured Eubacterium sp.
TGTCAGGTCAAACCGGCTAAACATCACTATCGTTCCGATCGCGAACCGAGACAAATCGCCATGGAACAAGTGGCGTCCGTGGATTATGCCGAAGATTATGAAGAAGCCACAGAACGCATTTACGGTGAGCTGTGCTCCAATTGCGGCTCTGACCGAATGATTCGAAACGGAACCTGCAAAGTCTGCCTGGACTGCGGCACGACGACGGGATGCAGTTAATTTCAATTGGATGATTCTCTTATTGCTTAAAAAAATGCTCCTTCCTCCGTTTGGGGGAGGGAGCAATCCGCGAGGTTTGCGGATAACAGGGTCATCGGAGACGAAAAAATCATCAGTCTAAGCGATAATAAAAAGAAATAACAAAAACGAAAATAGCCATCGGAGAGATCAATGATGATAGGCTTTATCATGATTTTGAAAAAGAATCGAAATTTATCAAACTGTGTATCTATAAAAATGTGATGGCTAAATCAATGAAATATTTGCCGATTCCATTATAGATGGCAATAGATGAAAAATGTTGATTCGTGATTTTAACGAAAGAAAAACCAAGCTATCACCGCGGAAAACCGGTGTTGTTATGATTGGCTTAAACAAATAAACCGCCGGGTGTACCGACGGTTATTTAGTCTTTAATGTGATATGCTTTATGACGCTTATTCTTGACGTTTCTTGAGTTTAAAGTAAAAATAGATGGCCAAAGCGGCAAAAATAATCAGAATGACCAAAATGATCAAAAGCGTGCTGATGATTCCGGGCATCGCGGTGACAATTTGAAAATACATGTTGATGCCGTATTGCAGTCCCAGTATAAAGCCCACGATAAAAATGATTAATCCGACAATGAGATAAATCAATATTTTTTTGCCGATACCGATACCCTTTTGTTTGTCTTCCATATAACAAATAACCTCCTTTTAAAAGAAATTCATGATAAAGCCCATGATAAGACCAAGCAGTCCGCCAAACCAGACAATGGCGTTTAGCTCTTTTTGAACAATGCCGAGAATCATGTTTTCCGCTTCCAACACATCAAAGGAATTGATTTGATCCTCGACAATTTTTGCGATATTCAGCGCCTTCATGGCACGGGATAAATATTTACGGACAATTTCATGATAGGCTGAGATAACCGCGTCTTCCATCGCCGGAAATTGTGCGTTAAATCGCTCATATAATTCGGAAACGGTGATGTTTAAAAGCGATTCTGATTCATTGGTGATGGTTTCATTTAAGATAGATACACCGTTTTCCTCGATAAAATCGCGAATGATCTCCCGGGATTTATCGTAAATCATTTCCGGGCGGACCAGGAAAGACATGGCCTGATAAGCTTTGACTTTTTGAGTCTCTTCCACAATTTTTTGGGCGATGATATCATCGATATCGGATTGATAGATGCGTTTATAGATTTCGGTGACCAATGCATCCCGAACAGAAATAACGGCGATTCTGCTTTTTTCTTCGCCCATCGCGGAGGCCAGGATATCTCTGATTGTGCTTTCATCATGATGGTGTTTTTCCAAAAAACGATGAATGCCGTCTCTGAGTTTGATATCAGTTTCATCGGAAAGCAGCGTTTTTCCGATCGCCTCCTCATTGACCAAGTATTTTCCGATTGTCCGGCCGCAGGCTCTGGCGATTCGCGGTTTTTCTTTTGGAATAATCCCAGGTGTAAACGGCAATGTCCATCGGCCGATTTTGACAGGGTACAGGGGTCTGAATAGCATTCGGATAGCAATGCCGTTGGTAATCAGACCGATAATCGCGCCGATTAAAGGGCCGATACAAAAGTGTAAAACTTCCTGCATTCATTTACCTCAAAAAGTATTAGATGGTTGTAATTTTAAGCTTAGTTCAAAAAAATTACAATATCAAATTATGTTTTTCCTATGACAATCGTCGATTTTTGATAAGAATCCGGGATGACTTAACGAAATAACTGTTTGCGCTTCGATAAGCAGGCCGGCTCTGAATTCTTTTTTTGTCTTTAATCATGTCGACAGAACGCTTTTATCTTTGGTATAATATTAAACATGAATGCAACCTGTTTGTGCGCCGCGATGTTTGTTTAACGTCAAAAGGATTTCACATCTCTTTTCCGCGATCTCTATCGAACAGACCGGTTCACGATTCGGAGAATGCTTTTAAATTCCCGACATTCTGGAATCACGTCAAATACGACTATTCAGCGAGGAGAAACAATGGAATATTTTGGATATCATTTGGACGAGGAACTCATGCCAAAGCATGTGGCTATTATTATGGACGGCAACGGCAGATGGGCAAAAAAGAAAAAAAGGCCAAGACTTTTCGGACATCGATCAGCCATCAAAACCGTTCATGATACGGTTGAGTTTGCTTCCGACATCGGCATTGAGGTGTTGACCCTTTATGCCTTTTCGACAGAAAA
>CACZTE010000038.1 GCA_902784045.1 uncultured Eubacterium sp.
GATGCCAGTCGCAGGCAAAACGATCCACGTAAGTTTTTTCAAAAGGGAAAAAGCGATCATGGTGCGGCCTAGAAGTAAGACCGACCGGCCGAAGGGTCGAGAGAAGGAGTTGTGCGATAATATCAAGCTAAACTTCCAGTCGGCGAGTGTGGGGACAAAGACCAGGTCAGCCGGGACGGACCCCTTTATCGGGTCCTTTTTTTGCCGGGAGCGGTGAAAAAAATTGTATTTTTCAGTACTCAATCATTCTTAAGGTCATTCGTGTACAATAGTCATATGAAAAAAGAAAAGCATCCTTTGGTTTCTGTCGTTATTCCCAATTATAATGGCGAGGCCTTTATCGAAAACTGCCTGGACAGTTTGCGCGGGCAAACTTTTAACGATTTTGAGATTGTTGTCGTCGATGACGGTTCTACAGATAGTAGCGTTGAGATTATTCGAAAGCATTATCCTGATATTTGTTTGTTTATAAATGAGAATAATTCTGGTTTTGACGCGTCGGTCAACCGCGGAATCAAAAACAGTCGCGGTGATTATTTGTTGCTTTTAAATAACGATGTGGTGGTCGAAGCGGACTTTGTCGAGGCCTTGACAAAAGCTATTTCGGCAAGAGAAAAAGCCTTTTCCGTATCGTCTAAAATGATTCGTTATTATGAGCGGGATACTCTGGATGATGCCGGTGATATGTTTCATATTTTGGGCTGGGCTTTTAAGCGCGGAGACGGTTATCCGGCGGATACGCATAATGTGCCTTGCCGTATTTTTTCGACTTGCGCCGGCGCGGGAATTTATAAAAAATCGGTTTTAGATGAAATTGGTCTTTTTGACGAAGCTTTTTTTGCCTATATGGAAGATGTAGATCTGGCTTATCGCGCGATGATTTACGGTTATGAAAATTGGTATGAACCCAAGGCGGTTTGCTATCATATCGGTTCTGCGACAACAGCGGAAGGCAATAAGTATTCCGAATTTAAGGTTAAGATTTCTGCGAGAAACAATATTTATACGGTTTATAAAAATATGCCGCCTTTGCAACTGGCCTGCAACATGCCGTTTCTTCTTTTGGGATTTGGCATTAAGGTGGTGTACTTTGCTCGAAAGGGATACGGAAAGGCTTATCTGTCGGGTTTAAAAGAAGGCGTCCTAGAAAGAAAAAAGATTGAGCGCGTCAAATTCAAAAAAAGCAATACCCGAAATTATTTTAAAATCGAAAAAATGATGCTGTCGGGGCTTGCGCTTCAATTAGCATATAAAAGCCTTAATGCGGCAAAAAAGAAAAAACGCCGCAAAAACAAAAAAGAACGCAGGCAGTTGACGCTTGTCAAATAATCCATATCGTTTTTGACCGGAACGGCTCATTTGACAAGATGGTTTTCCTGTTTGAATCGATGAAGCATGAAAGCGGTTTGTGCCAAAACAAATGTGACCGATCTTGTCGTGCTTCATGAGGTAACTTTAATAACGGAGAGCAACATGGATCTATCGATCATTATTGTGAATTATAAGACGGAAACCGTCACCTTAAAATGTCTCAAATCCGTGTTTGACGCGGATTATCAAAATTATACAGTGGAAGTGATTGTGGTTGACAATGCCTCCGGTGACGGCAGTGCCGAGGCGATTAAATCGGCTTATCCACAGATCAATTTAATCATCAATGATGCGAATTTAGGTTTTTCCAAAGCCAATAATATCGGGATTCGCGCGGCGAAAGGTGATTATGTGTTACTGCTTAATTCTGATACGAAAGTGAGATCGGATACGATTTCGCGCTGTTTGGACTACATCAAAAGGCATCCCGACATCGGTGCTCTCGGCTGCAAAGTTTTGCTTTCCGACGGCACACTGGATCCGGCTTGCAAGCGCAGTTTTCCGACGCCGCTCAGCGGGGTGTTTCATACGCTAAAATTAGACAAAAAATTTCCAAACAGCAAGGTTTTCGGCGCGTATGATCTCACTTATTTAGACGAAAATAAAATTTATTCGCTTCACTGCATTACCGGTGCTTTTATGATGGTGCCTATGAATGTCATTAAAGCTGTCGGCATGCTTGATGAGGACTATTTTATGTACGGTGAGGATATCGACTGGTGCTACCGCATTAAACAGGCCGGCTATAAAGTCGTCTATTATCCAAAAGCGGAAATTACGCATTATAAACGCGTCAGCGGTTTCGGAAAGCGCAATCCAAAAGTAGTGGCCGCTTTTTATGATGCGATGACTATTTTTTATGACAAGCATTATCGCAAAAAATACAGCCCTCTAACCCGAGGCGCCATGAACTTCGGCACAAAAATACTTAAAGCCAGAGCGCTAAAGAAAAACGCGAAAGCAGGGAGGTGAGCCTATGATAAAAAGCAATCAGAACTTTTTCAACGGCCTTTTAATTCTCTGCGATATGATTGTCGTGGCCGGCGCTTTGTTTCTGGCTTATTATCTTCGTTTTTCATCACCTTTGTTCGACGATGGGATCCGGGTTTTGCGTCTGACCTCTTACGCAAGACTTCTTTTGATTCTTTTGCCGATTTATTTGCTGTTATTTGTCAGTTTCGGCCTCTATAAGCCTTATCGAAAGCAACGGTTTTATCGAGAATGCGAGCGAATCGCGGTGGCGAATCTGCTTGGAATGATCATTATTTTGTCCATTCTCTACGCGGTCAGAAGCGTTGATTTTTCCCGTATTATGCTCGGCCTGTTTTATTTGATCAGCACCGGCGGAATGATTGTCGAACGCGGCATTATTCGTTATTCGCTAAGGGCAATACGAAAAAAAGGCGTCAATCTGAAATATATTATTGTCGTCGGAGCCGGAAAGCTCGGCCAGGCTTTTATTGATAAAGTCAATAGCGATCCCCATATGGGATATCAGATTTTCGGATATGTCGACGACTATTATCCACGGGGTGAAAAGGACGGCATTCCGATTTTGGGAACAACGCGGGAAATGGAGAAAATCCTGGAACAAAACCGTGTGGACGAAGTGATCATTGCTCTGCCCAACACCAGCTATAGACGGATTAACGCGGTGATTGATACCTGTGAATTCATGGGTGTTAAAACGCAGATCATTCCTGACTATTTCAATCTGGTCCGCGGCTCAAAGCCGGCTTTTGATGAATTGGATGGTATTCCGCTCATCAACACCCGCTACGTGCCTTTGGACGATCCTTTTACGCATATTGCCAAGCGGGTTTTTGATATAGTCACTTCTCTTTTGGTGCTTATCATTTTATCTCCGCTGCTTATCATCACGGCCATTTTAGTCAAAGTGACATCTCCCGGACCAGTCATTTATAAGCAAACCCGTGTCGGCGTTAACCGCAAAGAGTTCGAAATCTATAAATTCCGTTCGATGCGAAATGATGTCCCCGAAGTAGGAGATAAAACTTGGACGACCAAAGACGATCCCCGTAAAACAAAATTTGGAAGTTTCATCAGAAAAACCTGTATTGATGAACTGCCTCAGTTTTATAATGTGCTCAAAGGCGATATGAGCATCGTCGGCCCCCGGCCGGAGAGACCGTTTTTTGTCAATAAATATAAAAACGAAGTGCCCCAGTACATGATTAAGCACCACGTTCGTCCAGGCCTGACAGGTCTTGCTCAAGTTCGCGGTTACCGCGGGGATACATCCATTGAAAAGCGGATTGAATGCGACATTGAATATATCGAAAAATGGTCGCTTTGGATGGAAATCGGGATTATTATCAAAACGCCCTTTTCCATGTTTAAATACGCGTATTAAATTTGGACGTCCTTTCATGGAACGTAAGGGTGAGGTTAAGACGCCATCTATAATTAATGAGTTTTCGGACGAATCTGTGATTTGTGAGCGTTTGTTATCGAAAACTTAACGAAAAGTGTTTTAGATTATAATAAATCGGGGAAACGAAATGAACACACCTCAAGAACAACGACGAATTGAGCGGGAGCGTAGAAGGCGTATGCAGAAAAAGCAAACGCAGTCTCAGCCGCTGCCCCAAGAACAAA
Organism: uncultured Eubacterium sp.; assembly: GCA_902784045.1. GTDB lineage: Bacteria > Bacillota > Clostridia > Eubacteriales > Eubacteriaceae > RUG12931. The sequence goes on from CACZTE010000038.1 coordinate 3,991, forward strand.
ACACAGAGCGATATTCGTACCAGCCAACAGAAGAAAAGCCATTTCGTCCGAGGACACAGGATGAACTGTTTCAATCGGAACCGTACAGCCCGGAGACGGATCAAACCGTCATCGATTCCGGGAAAAATTTTTCCGATGAGTCAAAAGCATTTCCCGCGCATAAATGGTTTGTCGTGTTGGCGCTGGTTTTCGGCGTGATTTTTGTTTTTCTGACACCGCCGTTTCAAGTGCCGGATGAAATGACGCATTTTTTAAAAAGCTATTCGCTTTCCGAGTTTCGGTTGGTGCCGCGGGTGGAAGACGGCGTCGTAATCGACGAAATGGACTCGGAAGTGATGGCTTTTGTTTCTGCTTTCGGCTATTTGAACAGTCATCCAGAAAACAAAACAAGTATCGGTGATATCGTAACTTGGAACGATGTTTATTCGTCTACGTTTAACGCAAAAGAACAAACGACATATGTCACTGTTAATGCCTATATCGTGTATTACATTCCCCAGGCTTTCGGAATGGCTATTGCCCATCTTTTCGGCATGTCTGTGCTGTGGACGCTTTTTATGGGCAGGCTGTTCAACTTGTTTTTTTATGTAGTTATATTGTACTTAGCCATAAAGACAACGCCGATATGCAAAAATCTGTTCTTTTTATTGGCACTTTTACCCATGGCGCTTTTTCAGGCTGCCAGCTTGTCCTACGATGTCATGGTTATATCGGTGTGCGCGCTTTTTGTTGCCGAGGTATTAAATCTTTCTTATAATTCTCAGGCACAATTTTCAACGCAAAGTTTTGTGAAAATCCTTATTTTGAGCATTATGCTCATATTTGTTAAAACGGTGTATTTTCCGTTGGTGCTGCTTGTACTGTCTATTCCCGCAGAAAAGTTTGGCGTGAAAAAAGATCGCTTTCGGGTGTTTTTGCAGATTGCCATCGCAACGCTGGCTGTTTATGTGATTATCACAATTTTCCGGAAAATCGTTTATGCCGGTGTTGTCACCGACAACACAATGACATCGGACCAGATTATCAACGTTATAACCAATCCGATTCGGTTGCTGAGCGTGGTTCAAAATACCTTTCAAGCCTTCGGCAGCAATTTTGGTGAGGAATTTATCGGCAGACTCGGCTGGCTGGATGTTGTTTTGCCCGGTTGGCTCATCGGATTATATTATATCGGACTGATTGGCGCTCTTTTTGAGATGAACAGAACAGAAACCGGTTTTATCCGGAATCATAGATTTTCCGATACCATCAGGTTTTTTGTGCTGACGGCCATTGCGTTAACGGGATTTGTTTTACTGCTGTTTGCGGTGTTTTATTATATTTTAACACTGGTAACCCTTGGCCAAGAAGGAGCCACCATAGCCAATGGAATACAAGGACGCTATTTTATTCCGGTTGCTTATCCTGCTTTTGCCGCTTTGGCGGCGCTTCTCAATTATAAAATCACCTTTGGGGATAAATTTTACCAAATCACTAAAATATCGAATGTGGTATTGGTGGTTATTGCCCAAATTGTGTCAATCGCTTCGCTGGCGACGCGATATTATGTATCTTAAAAGGAAAAACAATTATGATGATTATTGCCGTTGTTGTTTATCTGTTTTGCACGGTAGGGGGGCTTACGCTTGTTAAACTCGGCTCGGATGCTAATAAACTGGTTATCACCAGCAGTTTCTTTAATTTGCAGTTGTCTTATCTGACGGTGTTGGGATTGGTGTTGTATGTTGTCAGTTTTGTAATGTGGATTGTTATCGTTCAGCAGTTTGATTTAAGCTATATCCAGCCGGTAACGACGGGTCTGTCCTATGTTCTCATTATCGCGGCGTCGATTTTTGTCCTAAAAGAAACCGTTGCGCCAATGCAGTGGGTGGGACTTGCGTTTATTTTAGTCGGTGTTGTTTTGATGAATCTTAAACGGTAAGGAGTTTAGATGTCTGTTTTAATGATTATTCCGGCGCATAACGAGGAGATGAATCTTCCCTTGGTGTTTGCTGATATTCAAGAAAATTTTCCAGAAGCGGATATACTCGTGATCAATGATTGTTCCACCGACGATACAGTATCTGTCATTCAATCCCATCCTGATGTGAAATATCTGAATTTGCCGATTAATCTGGGCTATTTCTTTGCTATTCAAACAGGGTTAAAATATGCGGTCCAGGAAAATTATGACTACCTTATTCAATTTGACGGAGATGGACAGCATTTGGCCAGTGAGGCCAAGAGAATGTACGATTTTGCTTTAAAAAGCGACACGGATATTGTCATTGGGTCACGTTTTTTGGAAAACAAAGGCTATCATCACTCATTTTTCAGAAGGGTGGGAACAGGACTTTTTAAACAGATAATCAAAATGCTTACCGGCAAAACCATTTCCGACCCCACATCGGGATTGCAGGTTTTAAAGCGCGATGTTTTTACGCCCCTTTCCAAAATTGACGCCTATCCCGAATTCGCAGACGCTAATTTACTGATTCAACTTATTTATCAGGGTTATTCCATTGATGAAGTTTCGGTTAAAATGAAAAATAGAGAATCAGGCGAAAGCATGCATGGCGGCATCGTTAAGCCTGCGAAATATATGTTTAAGATGATTTATTATATCATCGTTGTTTTTTTCAATAATATAACAGGTATGAAAAAGGTGAAGCGCTCATGACAGCCCGTATTTTTTTCATCTTAGTGGCAATTATAACGATTGTCTTTATTTACCGCAACGTGCGGAAAAATCAAATCAGTCAGGATGAAAGCATTCTGTGGATGATCGGTGCGGTTGTCATTTTGATTTTCGGCATCTGGCCGGAACTCATCATCATTCTGGCTGATGCCGTTGGCATTGATTACGCGCCGTCGCTTTTGTTTTTACTTGGTTTACTGTTTTTGTTTATGTTTTCATTGCGGAGCAGTCAGAATATCAGCCGATTACGGGAGCGCAATAAAGAACTGATTCAAAACGCGGCGCTGCTTGAAAAACGCATTCGCGATTTGGAAGCGAAATATAAGGAATTGCCAAAAGAAACTGAAAAAGGAGATGATGCCGATGCTTAATCATACCTTTGTGATTTTAGCCTATGGAAAATCACCCTATTTGGAAATGTGTGTCTGCTCTTTGATGAGACAAACCCTTGGCGGCAGCCATCTGCTTATTTCAACCTCCACTGATAACAGTCATATTCGAGATATCGCTTATCGCTACGGGATTCCGGTTTTTGTTCATGACGGTCATGGCCTTGGCAGCGATTGGAATGATGGCATGGCCTGTGCCGAAACGGATTATGTGACCCTCGTTCATCAGGACGACATCTATATGAAGTATTACCTCGACGCGGTGATGGCAGCTTTTTTAAATCATCCTAAAGGGATCATTGCCTTTACAGATTACGCAGAGATTAGAGATGGCCGTTTTGTGCCAACAGGTGTCCATATCAAAATTAAACAAGCAATGTTGAAGGCTGTTGACGTGGCGCCTTACAACGAGACATTGCGCCGGCGAGTGTTGTCGTTCGGCAATCCCATTTGTTGTCCGTCGGTGACGTACAACCGTGAGTTGATCGGCAACATTGAGTTTGATGAAACCTGGGAAACCAATATCGATTGGGCTATGTGGGAGCGCATTTCAACTATGGATGGCGCTTTCCTTCATATTCCCGAAAAGCTGGTGGGACATCGAATTCATGAAGATTCGACAACCACTGCAGTTATCGACGGTGGAAGCCGAGGCAGAGAAGATCTGGAAATGCTTAAACGTTTTTGGCCGAAATCCGCGGCGGACTTTCTCTATCGTTTTTACGCTTTAGGAGAAAAAACGAATTAACGATTTTTCATTGTTGGATTTAGACATTGATCCTTTTATCGCTGAAACAATTAAAATGATGATAAATGGGCTTTTGATAAGTAAAAAGGTCTTGAAATTTATTGCTTAATGTAATGATTAGTTCAAAATAAAGTACTGTGAAAAAATAATCTTCAAAAACAGCTGCTGTTTCAAAGTAGAACAGCAGTTTTTTTTATTGAAAAGCATTGTTAAATGAAAAAAGAGAAACCCGGGAGAACGGATTTCTCTTGAATATAACTTTGAATTGGGAATAAAAGTTTAGAAAAAAATCGTAGACCTTAAATTCAATTTACATTGGGCTGTCTTTTAAAACAACGTCATGGGCCGAGCCTTCCTGAATACTGGTGGCGGAAACCAATGTGAGCTTGGCTTTTTCCTGGAATTCGGGGATGGACAAAGAACCGCAGTTGCACATGGTTGAGCGTACTTTGGCTAAAGTTGACGCTACGTTGTCGTGCAGACTGCCGGCATAGGGCACATAGGAGTCGACGCCTTCTTCAAAGGATAGTTTTTTATCGCCGCCCATGTCATAGCGCTGCCAATTACGGGCACGGCTACTGCCTTCGCCCCAATATTCTTTCATGTAGTTACCATTGATGCGGATGATGTTGGTCGGGCTTTCATCAAAACGGGAGAAATAACGACCGAGCATGACAAAATCCGCGCCCATGGCGAGAGCCAGGGTAATGTGGTGGTCGTAAACAATGCCGCCATCGGAGCAAATGGGAATATAGATTCCGGTTTCTTTAAAATATTTATCCCGTTCATCAGCAACTTCGATAACCGCCGAAGCCTGACCGCGGCCAATACCTTTTTGTTCGCGGGTGATACAAATGGAACCGCCGCCAATTCCGATTTTAACAAAATCGGCGCCCGCTTCCGCGAGGAAGCGGAAACCATCGCGATCAACAACATTTCCTGCACCGACTTTCACATCGTCGCCGTAGTGGTCGCGAATCCACTCGATGGTTAGTTTTTGCCATTCGCTAAAACCTTCGGAAGAATCGATACAGAGGATATCCGCTCCGGCATCGACAAGGGCGGGCACACGTTCAGCGTAGTCCCGGGTATTAATTCCCGCACCCACGACATAGCGTTTGTGTTGATCGAGCAACTCAAGGGGATTTTCTTTATGTGCAGCGTAGTCTTTTCTGAAAACAAAATAGGCCAGCGTGCCGTCGTTATTGATAATGGGAAGGGTGTTGAGTTTGTGTTCCCAGATAATATTATTGGCTTCTTTGAGGGAGGTGCCGATGGGCGCAAGGACGACTTTATCTTTGGGTGTCATGAATTCACTGACTTTGGTTTTGGGATCCATGCGGCTTACGCGGTAATCACGGCTGGTGACGATGCCGAGAAATTGTCCGTTGGCCGTGCCGTCGCTGGTGACGGCAACAGTTGAGTGGCCGGTGCGATTTTTGAGATCGAGCACATCCTGTATGGTGTTATCAGGAGAAACATTGGAATCCGAAGGGACAAATCCGGCTTTATACGCTTTGACGCGGGCGATCATTTCCGCTTCGTCGGCAACGGATTGTGAACCGTAAATAAAGGAGATGCCGCCTTCCGTTGCCAGGGCAATAGCCATTTTTTCGCCGGAGACCGACTGCATAATTGCGGAAGTCATCGGAATATTCATGGAGAGGGGAGACTCTTCTTCGCCTTTTCTGAATTTGCATACCGGTGTTTTGAGATTAACATTGCCGGGAATACATTCTGCGGAAGAATAACCGGGAATAAGCAAATATTCATTAAAAGTGCGGGACGGTTCTGTTAAAAAAGTGGCCATATTTCCTCCTTGCTCTGTAACTTTTAAAATAACCGTGTTAGCGGCAGTTGCAATTGATATAAATGGTAATTTGATTAAGCATATTTTTTTTTTGAGGAAGTGTCAAGAGGATTCCTTTTGTTGGATTGAAATGGACATAATGATTAATGTGAATCAATGTTATTTGAGCGAAATCTTAAAGCCTTTAAGCAAAAAAATCCCGAGTTATTGCTGTTTTGAGATAGATATTCGGTGAATTATAAAAAAAAACAGTCAATGTCCCACAAAAGTGGGGAAATGTGGTATAATGTGGGTGATTTTAAATTATAATGGGTAAATAACAATGAATTTTGTATTTGGTGAATATGAATATCGACTTGACAGTAAAGGCCGTGTGGTCATTCCGCCTAAATTCAGAGATTTTTTAGGTAATGATCCCGTAATCACAAAGGGTCTTGACGGCTGTCTTTTTGTATTTGCGCGTGAGGAGTGGCAAAGCTTTGAACAAAAACTCAGCGCTTTGCCGGTGGCCGATGCCAAAGCCCGCGCCTTTACCCGTTTCTTTTTTGCCGGCGCTCAAGAGGTTTCTCCCGATAAGCAGGGACGCATCAGTCTCCCGACGGGTCTCAGACATTTCGCCGGCCTCACAAAGAACGTCATTGTTGTCGGCGTTTCCGACCGCATCGAAATCTGGGATCTGGACAGTTGGCGCGCATATAACGATGATACCACAGATATAGCCGATAAAATGGCAGAATTGGGAATATAACATGGATGATTTCAAGCATCAATCCGTGTTGTTAAAGGAATCTGTCGACGCGCTTCAGATTAGGCCTGACGGTATTTATGTGGACTGCACGATGGGCGGCGGCGGGCATTCCGAAGCGATATGTAGACAATTAGGTCCCAGTGGTGTGTTGGTGGGAATTGATCAAGACGATTACGCCCAAGCAAAAGCGCAGGTGCGTCTTTCGTCTTTTGCGTGCCGAAAATATTTCGTCAGAGATAATTTTAAAAACATAAAAACACTTTTATCGGATTTAAATATTGACGGCGTTAACGGTATTTTATTTGATCTCGGCGTTTCGTCGTTTCAATATGATATCCCCGAACGCGGTTTTTCCTATCATCACAACGGCCCTTTGGATATGCGTATGGACAACCGGAAGACGAATACGGCGGCCGACATTGTTGCCGGCGCCGATCGAAATGAACTCATACGAATTCTTCGGGATTACGGGGAAGAAAAGCTGGCGACGCGAATCGCCGATGCTATTATCGCCCGCAGATCGATAAAGCCTATTACCGAAACGGCGGAACTGGCAGCGGTGGTATCGGAAGCTTATCCCGAAAAACTCAAACGAAAAAAACATCCCGCGGGAAAGACATTTCAGGCATTGCGTATTGCGGTTAACGGTGAACTCGATATTTTATCTGAGACCATGAAAAACGCCATCGATGTCCTTGCGCCGGGCGGACGGCTCTGTGTGATTACGTTTCATTCTTTGGAGGATCGCATGATTAAGCAGGTGTTTAATACGGCGGCAGACCCCTGCGTTTGTCCCAAATCTTTTCCCGTGTGTATGTGCGGGAAAAAGCCGTCTGTGATCAAAATCACGCGAAAACCTATTATACCGTCTCAATCGGAAACGGAAAATAATCGCCGGGCGAGAAGCGCCAAGCTTCGCGTTGTTGAAAAAATCGTCGATCTACATAACCAGTCATAAGGAGAAAAATATGCCAAGTCAAAGCACCTCGGCTCAGATATATAAAATGAATACCGGCACCGCTACAGCAGGAAGAGTACGAACTAAAGGACGCAGATCCCGCAACGGAAAAACAAAATCGAAACGGGTTGTACAGCATGTTTCACAAATTAATAAACGGATAGTGTTTGTTATTGCCGCGTTTTTTCTGTTTGTTTTTGTAATTCTGGCACAAAACTTTATTATTGCGAGAAATGATCAAAGTATTTTAGCGTTGCGCGACGAATTAAAGACAGTTACGGAAGCCAACGATTCCAAAAATGGGAAAATCCTAAAAATGCAAGACTTAAGCGAGTTGGAAAAAAAGGCCCAATCATACGGCATGGTTAAGCCCGGTCCCGATCAATATGTATATGTTGTCGTTGATAATCCGGCGGATACATCAAATGCGGAGGCCGGCAGTCAATAATCTGGATTCTATCGCAAACGGTTTGAACGGATGGAAAAAAAACAATCATCACAAAAAAAGACGGCCGCGTCTTCCTCCAAGAAGACCCGCGGCCGAAAATCATTAAACGTCAAGGGCCAGAACTCAAATCGAAAAAACTCATCAAAAAATCTTTCCGGCAAAAGCGGAGCAAAATCTTCCCGTCGAAAAAATCCGGGACAAAACAAGGCATCAGCGACTGCGTCTCACAATACCCGTGGAAAGAATCAAAATAGCGGTCAAAAGGCAAAACAGAAAAACCGTTCGAATACGGCTTCAACATCAAAAAACACAGGTACAAAGCAACGTCGGCAAATACTGCCTCTAAAATGGGCGGGAGCTGCCCGTGAAGTATCAATCAAGCGTTTTTTGATGATTGCTGTAGCGGTATTTGTTTTGTTAATATACGTCACGGCAAGACTATTGTATCTTGAAGTGATAGATAAATCAGATTTATACGCGGCTCAGGTTGACCAGGCAATCGTTGAAAGCCCGATCCAGGCTGAGCGGGGCAATATTTACGACCGCAATATGAACCTTTTGGCTCAGAGTGCGACGGCTCAAAACATTAAAGTCATCCCATATAATGTGAAGGATGCCGAAAAACTGGCGAAGACTTTATCATCCAAATTATCTTTGGATTACAATACCGTATACGCCAAGGTGACAACCATTGAAGATAACATTGTTGAAGTGACCGGCAACGTCAGCGAAGATCAATATAAAGCCTTGGAAAAAACGGTTAAAAAAGGCATCAAATATGATAATGGTATGCTTTACGTCATTCCAAAGGATATCAAAGACCCGAAAACAACGGCAGGCGCCATATGCGCCGTCATTGACAAAGCGGAATACGATGACGTGTATAGTAAATGTACGCAGAAAAAAGGCAGTCCGATATCCATTATGGGTCAAGTGGATAACGATTTGGCTAAAAGTATCCTGAACAGCCAAACCACCACTGATGAAAACGGTAATGTTGAGAGTACCAACGGCCTTGTTTTGGAAGAAAGTCATAAGCGTTATTATACCAACGGCAATTTTGCGTCTTATGTGCTCGGTTTTACCAACGACAACAATGACGGTGTTACCGGTGTGGAAAGCACCTATAACAATTGGCTCGGCGGTGAAGATGGCACAGCGTATTATATTAAAGACGCCAACCAAAAGGATATTCCGTCCCTAACCCGCACGGTTAAAGAACCTGTCAAAGGCAAAGATTTAGTGCTGACCATTGACAGTAATATCCAGATGATTACGGAAAATGCCCTCAAGGAGACGATTAATAAATGGCATGCCAAAAGCGGAACGGCGATTGTCATGGACGCGAAAAACGGCGAAATTCTGGCTATGGCTACCGCGCCTGATTTTAATCTAAACAATCCTTACAGCGTTCCGGCGGAATTTATCGCGACGCATAAAGAAGATATGACGGGGAAAAATGACGATGAAAAACAAAGCGAAATGTGGAAAAATCCCGCCGTTCAGTTTGTATACGAACCGGGATCCACATTTAAAGCCATCACATCCTCCGCAACTCTAGAAGAGGGCGTCGTCAGACCCGATACCCATGTCGTGTGTAACGGTTCAATGGTTGTTGATGATGTTCCCGTAGCATGCACCGATGTCCATGGTGATACAACCGTCGCCGCGGCCATCGAGCATTCCTGCAACCCCGGGCTTATTCAAATGATTCAAAAACTTCCCTATGAGGTGTTTTATCGTTATGCTTATGATTTCGGCTTTGGTCACGGCACCGGCATTGAACTGGGCGGGGAGGAAGCAGGTCTGTTAAATCTTCCGTTGAATGCCGACGGTTCTTTCAATATGTTTGATTATTCTCAACGTTCTTTCGGACAAGGGATGGCAACAACGCCGATTCAGCTGTTGACAGGACTCAACGCTGTTGTCAACAACGGAAATTATGTAACGCCTACTTTAATCAGCGATAAAAACAAAGATATTGAATCCAACCGCGTGACAAAATCGCCTAAAAAAATCATCTCCGACGAAACCTCCACGGAAATGCGAAACATCATGCAGCGCGTTGTCACCGGTAATCCCAATCTTGCTCCCGACGCCGAAGGCTACAGCATTGGCGGTAAAACCGGTACTGCCGAAAAGTTTATCAACGGCAGATATTCCGCAACCAAATATGTCACCTCATTTTTCGGCTACGCGCCGGTTGAAGATCCACGCTACACCATCGTCGTTGTAATTGATGAAGCGGATTCCTCAGCTTTCGGCTCGACCAGCGCCGCGCCGCCGGCCATTGAAATCCTAAAACAAACCATGGATTATAAGAGCACGGCGGGGAAAAGCGCGACAGTTTTTGAAAGTGATGCCGTTACCGTTCCTGATTTGGTTGGTCAAAACGTGGCTTTTGCCAAACAAATATTGGATGAAAAGAAGATTCCGTATCGAATTGAAGGTTCGGAAAATAACGCGAAGGTGTTAAGCCAAAGCATTCCCGCTAATACGGTTTACGATAAAAAAAGCGAAATGGTTCTCACCGTTGCCTCCGAAGAGGTGCAGAAAAACGGCAAAGTGACTGTTCCCGATTTAACCGGGAAAAATATCCAGGAAGCCAACGAATTATTAAAAGGACTCGGCCTTAATCTTAAGGTAACAGGTAGCGGCTTTGCCAAAAGTCAAAAGCCCGCTGCGGGCACAGAAGTCCAAACCGGCACCGACGTTACAGTGACTTTTGCAAATTAGCTAAGTGGCGTGACTTTTTTAAACAAAGTGATATAATATCACCATTGGCTCTATTTCGGTCAAAATAAAAAAATAAAAAACGAGACTTTAAATGTCCCCGATATATTGGTGTGAGATCGCCTTGATGGAGATCAATCTGAATCTAAACAAGCAAAATGGGGAAAAGCATCGTAGAAAGAAGAAACCATGCAAGCATTTGGCATTAATGAAATTGTTTCGGCTGTTTCGGGAAAATGCGTACAAACCGGCCTATCAAAAGAAATCACCGTCGTTAAAATCGACAGCAGAAAAATTGTTCCCAGCGATTTGTATATTCCCATTATCGGAAAAAACAATGACGGTCACCGCTTTATCCAAAACGCGGTTGAAAACGGCGCGGCGGCTGTTCTCGTCGATGAGCAGCATGATGTCGCTGTTCCGAAAACCGTCACTGTGATCCGGGTGGCATCCACTTTTGATGCCATGAAAAAACTGGCCTGTGAAAACAGAAAGCGTTTTGATATTCCCGTTGTTGCCGTTACCGGCAGCGCCGGAAAGACCACAACCAAAGATTTGATTGCCGCGGTGCTTTCTGAAAAATTCTCAACCTTAAAAACCATCGGCAATTTGAACAATGCCTATGGGATCCCCCAAACACTCTTTGGCCTGTCCGAAGGACATGAATGCGCGGTGATCGAAATGGGAATGGATCATATGGGAGAACTCACCGAATCCATATGGGAAGTGCTTCCGCACATCGCGGTCATCACCAATATCGGCAGCGCCCATCTTGAAAATCTGGGCTGTAAAGAAAACACGTTAAAAGCGAAAAAAGAAATTTGTTCGACGCTTGGAGAGGATGATTTTTGCCTCGTCAACGGTGACGACCCGTATTTGAGACAAATAAAAGATGAAATCTATCATGTCGTCCGCGTCGGCATCATCCATGATGATGTTGATCTTAAAGCGGAAAACGTGACAACGGGGAAAAACGGTATTGATTTTGATGTTGCCGGCGAACATTTCCATTTTAAAATTCCGGGAATTCACAATGTCTACAATTGTCTGATGGCGATATGGATCGCACGGGAATACGGCATTGACAGCAAAAAAATTCAGGCGGCTTTCGATGGATTTGTTCCCAGCGGCAACCGCATGAAAACAGAAATGATCGAAGAGGTAACCTTTATCGATGATTCATACAACGCCAATCCGGAATCTGTCCGTGCCGCCGTCAATGCCGTCTCTGATATTTGTGAGAGCAGCCAGGGCCGCTTTATCGCTGTGCTCGGAGACATGCTTGAAATCGGAGAATCCAGCGGAAAGGCGCATTTTGATTGCGGCGTATTTACAGCTTCAAAAGCCGATGTGCTTATCGCTGTAGGCGATATTTCGAAAGAAAATACAATGGACGGTTTTTTGTCCGTTAAATCAGGTTCGGCTTACGGCGCTAAAGACGTCGAAGAAGCCGTGACGCTTTTAAAAGATTACGTCCGCCCGGGAGATACGGTGTTAATTAAAGCTTCCCATGGCATGGCCTTGGATCGCATCATACCGCTTCTTAAGGAGGCCTGAACATGACGCTATTAAAACAAGGGATGATTACTTTTCTCATTGCGTTTGTCGCAGTTTGGATCGGCACCAAATATTTTTTACCCGTTCTCAAAAAATGGCATTTCGGGCAATCCATCCGGGAAGAAGGACCTCAGAGCCATTTAAAAAAATCGGGAACGCCCACAATGGGAGGGCTTGTCATTCAAGCCGGCGTTATCCTCGCGACGCTGATTGTCGCATTGGTCACCGGTAGTCATTTTCTGTTTCCACTTGTTGTGATGGTGGTATTCGGCACAATCGGTTTTATTGATGACTATATCAGCATCGCCAAAAAACACAATTTAGGGCTACGCGCATGGCAAAAGCTCGTTCTTCAATTTGTCGCGGCATTGGCCATTGCCCTTTATGCCGGCATGCATCCGCAAATCGGCACCGAGCTTATCATTCCTTTTACGCACAGCACCGTTGATTTGGGCTTTTGGTATTATCCCTTGACGTTTTTCGCGATTGTCGCCGTGACCAACGCGGTTAATTTAACCGATGGATTAGACGGGCTGGCCTCCGGTGTCACTGCTTTCGTAATGTTTTTCTTTACGGCGGCGGCATTGATGTCGGAAAACGCGGAATCCGTGATTTTCGGCGCGGCTGTTGTCGGCGCCTGCTTTGGTTTTTTGCGTCACAATTCAAATCCCGCCGACGTGTTTATGGGAGATACCGGTTCGATGGCTTTGGGCGGCGCTGTGATCGGCATCGCTATTATGCTTAAAATGGAACTTTTTGTTCTCATTGCCGGCATTATTTATGTGGCTGAAGCGGGGTCAGTTCTTCTGCAGGTTGCCTATTTTAAAGCGACGGGAGGAAAGCGTCTCTTTCGTATGTCGCCCATTCATCATCATTTTGAATTAAAGGGATGGCCTGAAACCCGGGTTGTCACTGTGTTTTGGATCGTGACGCTGTTCTGGGTGGCCGTTGCCTTTTTAGCAATGTAATAGTATTAAAATCAGAGGAATAACATGACAAAAACATTTTTGGTTATCGGAGCCGCGAGAAGCGGTGTTTATGCCGCCAAAGCGTTGCTTCGCGCTGGACATCGGGTTGTTTTAACGGACACGCGTTCGGCCGAAGCGGTTTTTAAAGAATTTCCGTATATCAAAGCCGATTTTGACGCCCTTCCCAAAGAACGCTTAACCCTCGTTTTCGGAAGACAGATTGAAACGTCCGTGCTTGAAGATGTGGATACAATTGTGATTAGCCCCGGGGTACCCGAATCCATTCCCGTCGTCGTCTCCGCAAAAGAAAAGAACATTCCTGTGATCGGTGAAGTGGAGCTGGCCTATCAAATGACCAAAACACCCTTTGTCGCCGTGACGGGAACCAACGGGAAAACGACGACAACAACGCTTTTGGGTATTATTTTAGACAAAAGCGAACATTACAAAAAAGCCTACACTGTTGGCAATATCGGTTATCCAATTACGGAGCATGTCTTGGATTCCGAAGCTGATGACATTTTCGCCGCAGAAATCTCAAGCTATCAATTACTCACCATAAAGTCGTTTCGACCTGTTGCCGCCGCGATTTTAAATTTGTCGCCGGATCACCTGGATCGCCACGGTTCCCTTGAAAATTACTATCAGACCAAAGCGAGAATTTTTGAGAATCAAACCGAAGATGATATATTAGTCCTCAACGCCGACGATAGTGAAGTCATGCGTATCGCCGAAAAAGCGCTTTCTAAAAAAGTCCTTTTCAGCTATGACACGCCGCAACTCAACGGCGCTTATGTTAAAAACGGCGTGATGACGATTTGCGATGATGGAAAAGAGATCCCGATGATTCCAGTTGATGAGCTTGGAATCAAAGGCCCGCATAACGTCATGAACGCCCTTGCTGCTATGTGCTTAAGCTATTTCGTGGGTGTTGAGATAGATGTAATCGCGGAAGTTTTGAAGTCATTTAAAGGTGTCGCGCATCGGCTGGAATATGTGGCCGAAATTGACGGCGTTGATTATATCAACGACTCCAAAGGCACAAACACTGATGCTGCCATCACCGCTCTCCACGCCATGACAAAGCCTGTGGTGCTTATCGCCGGTGGGTATGACAAAAAAGAAAACTACGACAAATTCATTACCGTTGCTAAGGAAAACGTGAAAAGCATGGTGCTTCTTGGCGATACAAAAGACGCCATTGCGGAAACTTGCGATCGTTTGGGATTTACGGCTTACGAAAAAACAGACAGCTTTGAATCGGCTGTAGACCGCGCGATGGCATTGGCCGCGTCCGGAGATGTCGTTTTGCTCTCGCCGGCTTGCGCCAGTTGGGATATGTTTGATAATTTTGAAATCCGTGGAGATTTATTTAAAAAAATGGTTTCGGAAAAAACATTCCAACATTAAAATCCATTTTATTGGCTTTGATTATTATCGGGATTTTCGGCTGTGATGACGTGAAAACACACGATACTATTTAAAACATACCTTGTTTTAAACCTTGAAACATGTTAAATTTTACAAACTGAGGAATGAGCGCTATGGGACTTTTCAAAAATGCCAATGCCAAAAAAAAATCCAATTCAAAAGGGCAAGTAGACAGGCCTTTAATCATCGCTTTAGGCGCTTTAATCGCTTTTGGCCTTGCGATGGTTTTTAGCGCGACAATGTATGAATCTTCTTTGGAAGGTTCATTGCTGACCCCCTTTGTCAGACAGGCGGTATATGTCGCCATCGGCATTGTTTTTATGATCTTTTTGAGTTTTTTCGATTATCGCAGGCTTAATCAGTACCGCGTAGCGGGAGGTCTGTTTTTTCTTTCCTTGGTTTTATTGGGCCTGGTTCTTTTCTTGGGACCTGAATACAATGGTGCCAGACGCTGGTTTGATCTTGGGTTTGTCACTTTTCAGCCTTCCGAAATAGCTAAATTTACGGCTTTGGTTTGGACAGGGACTTTTCTAACGCACAACCCTAAAATGAAGACAGATCTCGGTCCTTTTCTCATACTTGGGATTCTTCCGATGGTGGTGTTATGTGTTTTAACAATGATTGAACCGTCTCTCAGTTCGGCGATTTTGATTGCCATTGCTTTTATGGGGCCGCTGGTTATCGGCGGCTGCAAAAAGACGCATTTGGCCGGAGTAACAATTGCCGGATTGGTGGGGGCGATCGTCATGTTGATTCGGACACCGTGGCGTCTTGAGAGACTGCTGGTGTTTACCGGCCAAAGTAATACTACCGAATATCAAATTATTCAATCAACCATGGCAATCGGTGCCGGCGGCTTTTGGGGGAAAGGCCTAGGCAACGGCACGCAAAAGTTGCTTTACCTGCCGGAAGGTCACAATGACTTTATTTTTGCCAACATCGCAGAAGAACTTGGGTTTTTGGGATTTGTGTTGGTCATCGCATTATACGGCTATATTGCATACAGATGTTTTAAAATCGCTTTGGCGACAAAAAACGAATTCGGTTTTATCTACACAACAGGGTTTGTCATTTTGATTGTCGCGCAGGTTTTGATGAATATCATGGTCTCGTGCAACAGCATGCCGGC
The DNA here is from genome assembly GCA_902784045.1 of uncultured Eubacterium sp. Lineage (GTDB taxonomy): Bacteria > Bacillota > Clostridia > Eubacteriales > Eubacteriaceae > RUG12931. The sequence goes on from CACZTE010000038.1 coordinate 19,587, forward strand.
GACAGGGGTGGCGTTGCCTTTTATCAGCTTCGGTGGCTCATCTTTTATCATTCTTTCTATCATGGTCTCGCCGATATTAAATCTTTCCCGAGAGGTGAATTTGGAACCGAAGCAACAAAACGTCAAAGGACAGCCCCGTCGTATTCAAAAAAGGAGGGTGGCCTAAATGATAAAAACCGTTTTAGTGGCGGCAGGCGGTACCGGCGGACATATTTATCCGGGACTTGCCATTGCCGAGACATTAAGAAAAAGACATCCCGATTGGCAAATTACTTTTATCGGTTCGGAAACGGGAATGGAAGCGAAAATCGTTCCGGAATATGGTTTTCCGATGGACTATATTCGCGTCAGCGGCTTTGATCGTGGAAACCCGGTTAAAATGTTGCGGGCGGCCATGAAAATGACGGCTAGCCGAAAAGACGCCAAAAAATTACTTAAAAAGCACAATCCCGATCTTGTGATCGGCACCGGAGGTTACACATCCGGCATTTTGCTTTACGTAGCGGGAAAAGCCGGGATACCCGCGTTGATTCACGAGCAGAACGCTTTTCCCGGAAAGGCTAACCGATTGGCGGCATCGTCGGCTTCCTGCGTGGCTTTGACCTTCGATGAGGCAAAAACCTATTTCGGAAACGCGCGTACCGAGCTTTGTGGGAATCCGGTGCGCGACGCCTTTAAACATATCAATCCCGCAAAATGCCGTGAGCAAATCGGTGTTTCGGCTGATAAACGCGTTATTCTGGCTACCGGCGGCAGTCAGGGCGCTGCGTCAATCAATGAGGCGATGCTGAAAGTTGCAGAGGCTTACAAGGGTAATCCCAAAGTTGAAATTTATCATTTGATTGGGCCGAAAAAATATGATGAACTTATGGCCGAGGCCGTTTCACTGGGTATCGATCAATTTGATAATATTCATTTGATGGATTACAGCAACAATATGGACGTGTTGATGGGAGCGGCGGACGTGCTCATCAGCCGTGCCGGCGCTACAACCATCGCTGAAATGTCCGCGTCGGGTACGCCGGCTGTTTTGGTTCCTTATCCCTTCGCTGCCGGCGATCATCAAAGGTTTAACGCGCAGGCGGTTGTTGATGCCGGCGCCGGTATTATGATTGAAGACAGTGATTTGACGGGAGAATTGCTTCTTGCTACCGTCAACGAATTGCTTTTTGATACGAAAAAATTAGAAGTATTTAAGCAAAACGCTTTGGCCTACGCTAAACCCGAAGCCGGAGATAAAATTGCCGATATCGCGGAATCATTGATCTCATAAAACGTCGACAATCCTGTTCGCTTTTTCTGCTTTTTACGAGCAGATAATGATAAATCAAAAAGTTAAGTGATCATTTTTGCGGAATCGATTAAGATAAAAAATCTTGTTGTTTTCAATGATTCGATATATGCCATCCGGCAGTCAATTCTGTTTTTAGGACACTCGAGCGAGAATCCTCGGCAATTCGATTGCTGGGCGGTTTATAAATATCGTTTATTTTTAAAGGGAAAAAGATGGCAGAATTAAATCAGCAAAAGAATAAAAAAAGAAAATTTGCGAATATAATGAAACGCCGTCAGCGTCATCCCCAAAATAACGGATCATTTCGCAAAGCCGCAAAAAAAACATCGCGGCAACAAACGTCAAAACAAAAAGGAGTAAAGGACGCTTCGTATATTACGTCATCGACGCTTCGTCATAAAATCATCAAAGAGGAAAACCGGAAACGGCGAATCAGAAATGCCGGAATTTGGATATTAGCCGTTTTGATTTTTGCGCTGTCGGGTTTTATCCTTTGGTTTAAAACCGATGAAGGGTATTTTAACGTAAAAACCATCGATGTTATCGGCAATGAAGCGGTGGACACCCAAACAGTCAGCGAAATTTGCAAACCCTATGAGAACAAGCCGATTTATCTCATATCCTATAATGATATATATCGGGATATTCGCTCTGATATTACAACGAATTTTGTTCATATTTACCTCAAATTTCCGGACACTCTGGAAGTGATTATCGAAGAATCACCGGTTTTATTCTGCGTCAGTCAGGACAACACCTATTATTACTTTGACGATAATCAAAGCATTGTTGAAATATCGGATAATCTGGGGAAAACCAACGTTCCATTAATCACCGGCGTTTCTTTAAACGGCGATTTAAATCTCAAGAGTAAACCGCAGATAAAACCGCTTAATAAAAGCTCGGATATGCTAGTAATCATTGATAAAGTTAAGAAAGACGGTTATTTAAACCGTGTTTCTGAAATGAACGCGTCTGACGATATTTTGATTCGAATTATCACGAAAAACAATCTGTGTTTTAAAATTCGAACCGCTGATGATTTTATGAGGCATTACGATTACTTTAAGATGGCAATGGATGAAGGGCAAAGCAATATTGACGTTGATATGACTACCGAAAATAATGTCATCATTAAAGATCGAAATCCAAAAAACGAGGAGGATGAATAAAAATCAATAAACAGGTGGAACGTCGGCATATAATTGTTGTGAAAAATGATGACATTTCCGAAAGATATCTTGCTAAAATTTTATAGAAAGTCAGAAAAAACGGACGCCTTTATAAAAAAACTTCGAAAAATGATTTGAATTCTAAAAAGTGAGGGTAAACCCCTTGAAAAAAAGATACTTTTTATTTACAATAATGAATAATGAGAAAATTATAAGTGAGATTAGCATCTTAAGATGATTGATAGGAGGATATAAAGTGATAGAACTGGACAACTATAATGATAACTTTGCTCAAATCCGCGTCGTTGGCGTGGGCGGCGGTGGAAACAATGCGGTTAACCGCATGATTGAAACAGGCCTTAAGGGTGTTGATTTTGTATCGATCAACACAGATAATCAGGCTCTGGCGCTGACTTTGGCGGAAAAACGCCTCCAAATCGGTGAAAAGACCACCGGCGGTTTGGGCGCCGGAGGCAATCCCGAAATGGGACAGCGTTCCGCGGAAGAAAGCCGTGATGCTATTGCCGAAATCATTGAAGGCACCGATTTGCTTTTTATCACTGCCGGCATGGGCGGCGGAACAGGTTCCGGTGCCGCTCCGATCATCGCTAAGATCGCCCAGGAAATGGGTATTTTGACCATCGGCGTTGTAACCAAACCTTTCTCCTTTGAAGGCCGCGTCAGAATGCGCAACGCCCAAATCGCCTGTGATTTCCTACAGGATAATGTCGACGCATTGGTTACCATTCCCAATGACCGTCTGCTTCGTATGGCGGATAAATCCACTTCGCTTCGCGACGCATTCAAACTTGCCGATGATGTGCTCTTACAAGGTGTCAAGAGTATTTCCGACTTAATCTCTCTGCCCGGTTTGGTCAGCCTTGACTTTGCCGATGTCAAAACCATTATGGAAGACGCCGGCCTGGCGCACATGGGCGTGGGACGCGCAACCGGTGAAAACCGCGCGGAAGAAGCCGCGAAAGAAGCGATTATGAGCCCGCTTCTGGAAACCGAAATCAACGGCGCTACCGGTGTGCTCTTAAACATTGCTGCCGGCGAAGATTTGTCACTCTTTGAAGTTGACAAGGCGGCTACGATCGCGAGAGAAGCATGCGATGAAGACGCCAATGTTATTTTCGGCGCGACCATCGATGAAAGCCTCGGTGACGAAATCCAGATTACGGTCATTGCTACCGGTTTTTTGCCGGCCGAAGATAAACCGGAGCGTCAACCGAGTTCCCGTCAAAGCGCAAGCAACCCTGCAAAAGAACGCGCTACTCGCAGACAATACGAAGTTCCGAATTTCATCAATAACGATAACTAAAGCATCCAATGAAGTGTCCCTTTTGTGAACATAACGGCAGCCGCGTCATCGACTCAAGACCTGCTGAGCTTAATACGATGATTCGCAGGCGGCGCGAATGCGAACGTTGTAAAAAACGTTTTACCACTTTTGAACGCATTGAAAGCATTCCGTTGATTGTTGTCAAAAAAGATGGTAAGCGTGAAGCATACGATCGCAATAAAATGGCTAACGGTATTTTAAAAGCTTGTGAAAAAAGAC
>CACZTE010000039.1 GCA_902784045.1 uncultured Eubacterium sp.
GAATATTATGTTGGTTTCCGTGACAGAGCGCACGCGGGAAATCGGCATTCGAAAAGCCCTTGGCGCCACCAACCAGGATATCCGCAGACAATTTATCATCGAGGCGGTCATCCTCTGTGTGGTCGGCGGTATGATCGGTGTGGTTTTAGGCGCAGTAGCGGCTTATTTGGTAGGCATTCGATTTGACATGAATGTCTATCCTTCCGTCGGTTCGGTGATTACGGCTTTCGGCGTGTCGGTGTTGGTTGGGATTTTTTTCGGAACCTATCCCGCGAACAGAGCCGCTAAGCTTGATCCGATTGAAGCGCTGCGCTATGAATAGACATCAATGATCTCTTTTTTATCTCACCCATCGACGGCGTTTCGCTAAAGTTTATTCTTCTCATGATCTTCATCAAAAGAATGCGGGGGAAAAGGGGCAATGTGATATAAACGGCCAAAGGTCACAAATTTTTGATATGAGCGCGGTTATTTTAATCAACATCAAAACTTAAAGCACACGATTTTAGCTCGAATATGTGACTGTTGCTGTTTTATTGAATCTTTTACAAGAGGATACGATATGTTAAATTTGCAAGTCATCGAAATCAGCTTTGATATATGGGGCGTGGTTTTTTGTTTTATTTTTGCGCTAACTGCCTATCTTTCGCGTAACTTTGACCGGGAGGGCACCAAAAAACTCATTTGGATGCTGCTTATCAATGCCTCGGGCCTTTTTTCCGATATGTTATCGTGGGTGCTTTGGAAAGTGGAAAACGGCAGTGCCGCGCTTATCACCATGGCTCAAGTTGCCGATTTTATGGCTGTTTGTTTCAATTTTACCCTCATGATGCTCACCGCGGATTATGTGGTCTATCTGGTTAAACGTCGAAAAAACAGCGAATTCCGAAAATGGCGAACAATGATCTATACCACAAGTATTTTGGGCATCATTGCGCTTTTCCTTTCAAGAGCGTTTGGATTTTTCGCCTTGCCGGATTTGCTCGAAAACAATGAGGCCCTGTTCATCATCATGTCGCCGAATGTGATTAGTTTGGTATGTTTGGGCCTTCTCGGCTATTTTGTCGTCAGTGAGCATGATTGGTTAACGCCGATCGAGCGTGTTGCCTTTGCGCTGTATATTATTGTTCCGATTGTGATTACAGCGACCGAGCTCTATGTCTACGGTTATTCTCCTGTGAATATCGGTGCGACGACGGCCATCGTGCTGCTCTTTGTTTCCAGAGCAAAAATCAATACGGAAATTCTCATCAATCAGCAAAAAATCATGACCGAGCAAAGACTGTTGGAAGTGGAAAAACAGGTCAGACCGCATTTTATTTTTAATGTGCTCAATATAATCTATTATCTTTGCGCGTCCGACGCGAAAAAAGCGCAAAGTGCTATTGAGACTTTTTCCGACTATCTAAGGGACAATCTAAAAGCCATGAACGCAGAATCTTTGGTTCCCTTCTCTCAAGAACTTGACTATATCAAGCACTATTTGTCTTTGGAAAAGCTACGCTATGAAGATGAACTGACGATTTGTTATGATATCCGTTGTACAAATTTTGAACTGCCAGGACTGACGGTCCAGCCTTTGGCTGAAAACGCGGTAAAGCACGGCATTCGTTATAAGCCTTCCGGCGGCACAGTGCGCATTTCTTCATGGGAAAGTGATGACGCATACATGATCCGTGTAGCGGATGACGGTGTGGGATTTGACCCGGCGACCGTTGAGTTGCCCGAAGATCCCAAAGCCGGGGTCGAAAGACTCTCTATATTAGAATCCGAAGCTTCCGAGCAAGCACAGAACGCGTATTTTTCCAAAACGTCTTCCGCGTCCCAAAGCACGGATCAAGAGCAAAGACAGTCGGCTTCACTCGATGCGGGAAACGGTATTGGCCTGTCCAATACGTATACACGCCTTAAGATTTTATGCAACGGCGTTATGACCATTACCAGTGCCGTTGGGCAAGGTACAACCGTGGATATTCATATTCCAAAGGAGAATAGAAATGAGAATAATCGCAGTAGATGACGAAAAACCGGCTTTACAGGGATTGATGGCAACTATTGCCCAAGTAGTGGACGAACAAACGGAGGTCGCGGGTTTTCGTGAACCGGCGGAAGCGATTGCTTACGCTTCCGAAAATCCCGTTGACGTAGCTTTTCTCGATATCGAAATGAGAGGCATGAACGGGTTACAGGCGGCGGAGGAACTGATTCGGATTAATCCCGACATCAATATTGTTTTCACCACAGGTTACAGCGAATATACCGGAGAGGCTTTTGGTTTGCATGCCAGCGGTTATATCACCAAGCCCGTCACTGTCGAAAAGCTATCCAAGGAGCTTGCCGATTTGCGCAGGCCCGTTTCCCGGGATGATGATGCGAAAAAGCCGCAGGTTCAGACTTTCGGCAACTTTGAAATCTTTTTTGACGGCAAACCGCTGACCTTTCAATATAACAAAACCCGTGAACTCGTGGCTTATCTCGTCGATCGTCAAGGGGCTTTTGTTAGTAATGGAGAATTGATTGTCATTCTTTGGGATGATGACCGTCCGGGCGCGCACAATTCGTATTTTAAAAATATACGCTCTGATTTAATCAGCACCCTGGAATCGTGTAATCTTTCGGATATGGTGGTCAGACAGCGGGGAAAACTCGCGATTGTTAAGGATAAAATCGATTGTGATTATTATCATTTTCTGGATGGAGACGAAAAAGCTGCCGCTGCCTATCAAGGCGAATATATGGCACAATACAGCTGGGGTGAAATGACAAACGCGGCAATTTATGATCAAATAATGAAAAATGACATGAACCGGGGCTAAGGAATCATTTTTCAAAGCATCATAAATAAAGTGTGGAAATGGGTCAATGCTCTCAAAACGATGGTCATTTTACATCTCGTTTAACAAAAAATCGTGTTTAGACTGAAAATCTAAACACGATTTTTTAAAATTGTCGATTTTGCGTTTTTAGGACACTTGATTATTTCTTTTTCTTGTCTTTTTTGGCGTCTTTGCCGCCATCTTTTTCACCGCTGGCTTCGGCAATGACTTTTTCTGTCACGGAAGCCGGTGCTTCTTCGTAGCGGGCAAAGCTCATTTCGAATTCACCGCGGGCCTGGGTCATCGAGCGAAGTTCGGTGGCGTATTTAAAGAGTTCAGCCAACGGAGCTTCGGCAGTAATCACTTGTTTGCCGCCGTCGATGGGTTCCATGCCCATAATGCGACCGCGTTTTTTGTTGAGATCACCCATGATGTCGCCCATATATTCTTCGGGAACGGTGATTTTAAGCGTGTAGATGGGTTCTAACAAAACCGGTGACGCGTCGGCAATCCCTTTGCGGTATGCCAGAGTGGCAGCCATTTTGAAGGACATTTCGTCGGAGTCAACAGCGTGATAAGAACCGTCGTATAATGTGGCGCGAACACCGGTAACAGGATATCCCGCGAGGACACCAGTGCTCATGCAGTCTGCAAGACCTTTTTCGACAGCGGGAATAAAGTTTCTCGGTACGGCGCCGCCGACAACCTGATCCACAAATTCGAAATCGTCATTGGGGTCGGCTGTGGGTTCAAATTTAACAAAAACATGACCGTATTGGCCGCTGCCGCCGGATTGTTTTTTGTGTTTTCCTTCGGCATCGGATTTTTTGCGGATAGTTTCACGATAGGGTACTTTCATCGGTTCCAAATCGACATCAACGCTGAATTTTTGTTTGAGCTTATTGGAAATGACTTCAAGATGCATTTCGCCGAGACCGGAGATTAAGGTTTGTTTGGTTTCTGCGTTTCTTTCCATGGTGACGGTCGGATCTTCTTCCACTAAGCGGTGAATACCGGTGGAAAGCTTGTCGATGTCGCCTTTGCTTTTGGGTTCGATGGCCATGGAGAGGACAGGCTGCGGCAGATCGATGGCCGGATAGACAATGGGATTGGCCGGATCGCAAAGGGTGTCGCCTGTCGCGGTTTTGGAGAGTTTGGAGAAAGCGCCGATATCGCCGGCTTCCAGACTTTCCACTTCGATTTGTTTGTTGCCGCGGAGCATGTAGATGTGATTGGCTTTTTCTTTGCTGTCCTGTGAGGCGTTATAGATATCCTGACCGGCTTTTAACAGACCGGACATGATTTTGAAGACGGAAAGCTTGCCAACGAAGGGGTCGACAACGGTCTTGAACACAAAAGCGGAAAACGGTTCTTCCAAATTGCATTCGCGTTTGATTTCATCGGAGGTTGCCGGGTTTTTGCCGACGATACTTTGA
>CACZTE010000040.1 GCA_902784045.1 uncultured Eubacterium sp.
ACGCCGTCGGCGGTCATGACGGCGGGGATCGATTCGGAATTGAGCCCCGCGCAGAGGAGCATCGTAAAAATCACAACTGATAACTGAATGAAAATCACGCATAGCTCTTCACCTCCGGGTTTAAAGTGAAACGCGCCGTCTCGAGCCGCGCGGTAACGGGCAAGCATCACCGCGACGGTTTCAAAACTGCTGAATAATCCCATTAACAGCACAACAGCCCATGTCCATTCGGCCGTCGGCCGCCAAAATTCAGGATCATTCGCTTTGACGATACAGGCAATGCCGTAGGCGCAGGTCAAATATGACATCATCACCGCCGTTATTCTGCCTTTGCTCATATATTTGAGTCCCCGCCAGGTGATATCGTTGGTTACACTCCATGTGATAAAAACCGCTCCGAGATAGATAAAGTGAAAGGCAGGCATCAAACGCTCACCTGATAAAATCAGGACGATGCCGAGAGCGGCAATGATCGGCGCGGATTGTTTTCTCAGTTTTTTCCCGGTTAAAAACGCAATGGGTATTTTCATAAAATTCTCTTTTGCATGTGAATTTGCAGGCGCTGTTCTTTGATGGAACCGCTCCCTGTTTTTTAAATCAGGGAGATGACCGGCCGCCGGTCAAAAAGCTCAGCTTGGTCTCGGAAGTGATGACCGAAAAGAAAATAATCACAAAGCCGAGCAGCACGCCGGGTGAAAGGGTCTCTCCATAAAATAACGCCGAAAACAACACGCCGAACACCGATTCCAGCGCCAGCACAATGGACGCCCGGGAGGCGTCTTCGTATTTGATGCCGAAATTTTGAAGGGAAAAAGCGACGGCAGTGACCATGACGGCCAGATAAGCAATGGCAGCCCAGGTACGGGGAGGCACAGAAGCCGGCCATGTCTCAAAAAACAAAGCGCTGACCAGGGACATCAGTCCGGCGAAACCGAACTGCAAAGCGGTGAGCATCAAGATGTCGTGTTTTTGGGTGAAATGGGCAATGGAGATGATGTTGAGGGCGAAAAACACGCCGCAAATCAGCGAGAGCCCGTCGCCTAAATCGAGAGAAAGGTCGCCGTCCAGACTGACCAAACCGATGCCGATTAAGCAGGATACGGCGGCGATGATATTGTAGCGGTCAGGTCTGTTTTTAAAAATCAGCCATTCAAAAAAAGGAACCATCACGCAATAGGCGGCGGTGAGAAAAGCGTTTTTTCCCGGCGTTGTGCCGACAAGGCCAAAGGTTTGAAAAATATAAGCGATAAACAGCGTCAGTCCCATGACAAACCCACCGAAAACCGTTCCTTTGTCGATGGTTTTAAGTCTTTTATAGCCGAAAGTGCCGATGAGAAAAGACGCTGCGAGAAACCGGACGGCCAGGAGGTAAAAAACCGGAAAATTGTCCACCGTATCTTTCATGATAAAAAACGAGCTGCCCCAAATAATCGCCGCGGCGAACAACGCGGGCAATGCCAGTTTTTTCGCGGTTGTGTCTTTCAAATCATTCCTCCTCTTAGGCTAAGGCATCTTAAGCGTAAACCCACAATATCTTTCATTTTAATCAAAAGCGGACTTTTTCACAAGTAAAAACACCGGCACTAATGCACCGGTGAAAATTATTTTCTATGCCGTGGCGACTTATGACGCGCGGCATTTGTATTTCTGTTCGAAATCTTCTTTGGACATGAGCAGAATCATGATACCCTGGACTAATCCAACGATTTCCATAATCCCAACGACAATCGCGCCGATTCCGATGAAGGTCAGCAGAAAACCGACAATGGTAATCCCTAAAAAGATGGCGCCAAGTTTTGTGTTGCCGAGATAAAAATGATGGAGTCCGAAACCGCCGAGGAAAATCCCTAAAAGGCCGGCGATGACTTTACTTTTGATCGGCCAATCGGTTCCGACGCCGTTAACGGCATCCGGCATGACAGGTTCGGCTTTCACCGGTTCGCTAGACGCTTGGGTGGTTTGCGTTTTGATTTCTTCGGCAGGCTCTGCCGTTTCGGGTTCTGCCGTTTCCGTTTTCACTTCTTCGGCAGGCTCAGCTTTCACCTCTTCAACTGGTTCAGCTTTGACTTCTTCGACGGGTTCCGTTTGAGGTTCAGCCGCTTCGGCTTTCACTGCTTCGACGGGCTCGGCTTGAAGTTGCGCCGCCTCGACCTTGACATCTTCCGCCTTCGGTTCTACCGCTTCGGGTTTCGGCTGGCCTAAAGGCGTTCCGCAGGTTTTGCAATATTCGGCGTTTTCATTCACCTCGGCGCCGCACCGCGGACATAATTGTGTAGCCATACGTTCCTCCTGAAATTGATTATTATTAATTTGTTTTTATTATATCAAAACACACCTTAAAATACAATATAACGAAAATTTTTTCCGCCTATTCTGCTTTTCCTCGAGCAATTATTTTTTGGTTTTAACAGATGTATTTTACGCAAAACGCCAATCTGTCTTGTCGTCGGTTTTAGATATCTTATTTTATGGGAATCTTTTTGATGATCCGTCGGTAAAAGCTATTTGAAGGCGTCGCTATACATTTATGCGCGGTTGGTATATAATGGAAGAAAAAACAAGGGGTTAAGTCATGGCTTATCTTGCGCTTTACAGGCGTTACCGGCCGCAGACTTTTGACGAAGTCGTCGGTCAGGAATACGTCACCCGCATCTTAAAAAACCAAATATTACATAACCGCATTGCCCATGCCTATTTGCTGACAGGCATCCGCGGCACCGGCAAAACCTCTATTGCCAAAATTTTTGCCCGTGCCGTCAATTGCCCGAATTCCGCGGACGGCAATCCTTGCAATACCTGCGATGTCTGCACGCAAATCGATAAGCCGGGTATCAGCGATATCATCGAGATCGACGCCGCCAGCAACCGTGGTGTCGATGAAATCCGGGATATCCGAGAAAAAGTCAAATATCCGCCGGTCAAAGGCCGTTATAAAGTGTATATCATTGATGAAGTCCACATGCTGACCAAAGAAGCTTTTAACGCGCTGCTCAAAACCCTGGAGGAACCGCCGGCTCACATTATTTTTATCCTGGCCACCACGGAACCAAACAAACTTCCGATGACCATTCTCTCCCGCTGTCAGCGCTATGACATCCGTCCCATCGCGACGGAGGAAATCGCGGAAAGAATGAAAAGCATTCTTTCTGATATTGGTGTGTCCGTTGAGGATGACGCCTTGCGTTTTATCGCCGCCAGAGGCTCTCACTCCATGCGGGACGCTTTGAGCCTTCTCGATCAGATTATCGATATCCGCGAAGGAAACAAACCCATCACCCGGGATCAGGTGCTTGATTTTCTCGGCATGGCCGACACAAAAGTGCTTGCCGATGTATTGGCAGCCGTCATCAACCGCGATGCGGCATCGGCGCTCGGCGCCGTCAGAACGCTATACGCGTCGGGAAAAAACGCGGAGCTTCTCATTGATCAGCTTATCGAAACCCTCAGGGATATCATTGTCGCCGGCATTTCGGGCAGCGGAGCAGCTGACGTCATCGGTTGCGGAAAGGCCCAGGCCGAAGCCTACGCCGCCATGGCAAATACCTGCGGAAAAGCCCGTCTTTTTGAGATGGCCGACGCTCTAATCGAAGTCCGGGGAAAAATGCGTTACAGTGATATGGCCGGCGTCATTTTAGAAATGAGCCTTTTGTCGCTTTGCGTTGAAAAAACTAAAGTTCCCTCGGCGCCGACCCCACCCGATACCGGCAGATCGCAGAGAGTGAAAAAACAAAAATCCGACGTCAAAAAGCCTCAGTCACCGGGCAAAGGCGAACGCTCCCTTCGGGAGATGATGGGTCTTCCGACAGGCAAAAAACTAGAGGATATTAAAAGCCAACAATCAGACAATACCCAAATAGATCATCCCATCAAGGATGAAACATCGATTATACAGCTCTTTCCGCCGGATGATTATATAGACGCGCTCAACGAGCAGAATCCAAGCGCTCAATCCCCTCCGGAAAGTCAATCCGTCAAATCCGAAAAGCGCGTTCATGACGAACAATCCGGACAGATAACGCGGTCCGAACAAACCGTTCAATCGGATTCTTCAACGCCATCAGGCCGATTTGATCAAGACGGTCAATCTGTCGGTGACAATCCCTTGGCTCAAACCAACGGCGCCAACACAGTCAATCTTTCAAAACCATCTGACGACACAGCGCAAGATAAGCAAGCCGCCCGGCCAGAGCAATCATATCCATCAGATAAGTCTGTTCGCTTCGATTCGATTGTTCAAAACGAACATCCGGACGAGCCGGCTTCATCCAATCAATCCACACCCGTCAATCCCGATGATCTGTACCGCAAGCTTCAGGTGTCAGTGCGTTCCCTCTCCAAAGGCATCCTGTATGCCGGAGCGCTGGATCACTGCCGTCTGGCCGAGCGTGACGGCACGCTGGTGTTTCGCGCGGAAAAAGCGGCGCTTTCCATCAGCGAGGAAATGATCAAAGACCGGGATTTTATAGACATCATCCGAAAAGAACTATCTTATACGCCTACCTTAAAAACGGAACTTTACACAAAGGATTATGAAGACATGAGTTTTTCCGAGAAAACCAAAGCCATTCTGGAAGGCCATCAAGTCGCCTTTGACTCTTCGACATAACCAAATCCCAAAACGCTGCGTCAAACTGAAAAAGCAGAAAGGTTTTATGGCCATATCCTTGATTTTTACAAGAATATACCTATAATACATGATATAATTTATTAAAAAAGAAAAAAACGGAGGAACCATGGGTAAAACAAAAAGAAGAGCCGTCCGCGGAGCCGGCGGCAAAATGAACCAAAAAAATATGATGAAACAGATTCAGCAAATGCAAGCTGAAATGGAAAACGCTCAGGCTGCCCTTGAAGAACAGGAAATCACCGGTACAGCCGGCGGCGGAGCCGTAACCGTCGTTGCCGCAGGCAATAAAATGCTCAAACGCGTCACCATCGATCCCGATGTCATCGACGAAGACGATGTGGAAATGCTGGAGGATCTCATTGTCGCTGCTGTCAACGACGCCATGACCAAAGCCGACGAAGCGACAGCCGGCGCCATGGGTCAGCTCACCGGCGGCATCAATATTCCGGGACTGATATAACGTGGGCATCTATCCCAAAGCCATCGACCGGCTTATCGCGGAATTCTCCAAGCTGCCCGGCATCGGTGAAAAAACCGCTGCCAGACTGGCTTTTCATCTGGTCGACGCGCCGGCGTCCGACATGACCGATTTATCCGACGCGCTTTTAGCCGTCCGCGACAAGGTGCATCTCTGTCCCGAATGCTTTTCCGTGACCGACGGCGAACGCTGCGATATCTGCTCGTCCGCCGACAGAGACCGCAGCGTCATCTGTGTCGTGGAGAACACCCGGGATATTTTCGCCATCGAACGGACCCGCGAATTTGGCGGGCTGTACCATGTCCTTCACGGCGCCATCTCTCCTATCGAGGGCATCGGCCCCAAGGATATCAAAGCCCGGGAACTCATCATGCGTCTTGGCCAAAACGACATTCGAGAAGTCATTATGGCCACCAATCCCACCCCCGAAGGCGAAGCGACAGCCGTGTATCTCGGCGGACTCATTCGCCCGATGGGCATAGAAGTCACAAGACTTGCCAAGGGAATACCCATCGGTGCTGATGTTGAATTCGCCGATGAAGTCACCCTGATTAAAGCCTTTGAAGGCAGAAGTCCCATTGCCTAGCCTTGTGCTTTTCATTAACAACCGATAAATCATTTGATTATTTTATTTTATTCATATGAGAGGAGTTTCCTATGAAAAAAACAGGAATCAATGCATCGCCCGGTATTGCCATCGCCAAAGCTTTTGTCTATGTCAAAAGAGAGCTTGATGTCACTGAACGGGTCATCGAAAATATCGCAGACGAAAAAAACCGCTTTGAAGCTGCTGTAGAACTAAGCCGCGTTCAGCTCGGCGCCATCCACGATAAAGCCGTTGCCGAACTCGGTGAAGAAGAAGCGGCTATTTTCGAAGCGCACGCCATGTTTCTCGATGATCCCGAATTTGTCGGCACCATCGGAAACGAAATCGACGGCGGAATCAACGCCGAATCCGCGACGCAAAAAACCATCGATACGTTTTACGCCATGTTTGATGCCATGGATGACCCCTACTTTAAAGGCCGCGCCGCCGATATCAAAGACGTCGGCACCCGTATCCTTCACAATCTTTTGGGCGTCGCCATGGTCGATATTTCAAATCTCGATGAAGACACCATTATCCTGGCCGAAGATTTGGCGCCGTCGGACACAGCAACCATGGACAAAGCTCATGTGAAAGGCTTTGCCACCGACATCGGAAGCCGCACCTCTCATACCGCCATCATGGCGCGCAGTCTGGAAATTCCCGCCGTCCTCGGTTTAGACGATATCACAACGTCGGTCAAAGATGGCGACACCATCATCGTTGACGGCAGCGAAGGCGTGGTCATTGTGGATCCCACCAACGCGGAAATCGCTGAATACAAAGCCAAAAAAGAAGCCTATGAGGCTTACCGCGCGGAGCTGGCAGGGCTCAAGGATCAACCTGCCGAAACCATCGACGGCCACCGCGTGGAAATCGTCGGCAACATCGGCAGCCCCGCGGATGTGGAAGGTGTTCTCGATAACGGCGGTGAAGGCGTCGGGCTTTACCGCACCGAATTCCTCTATATGAATTCGGAAGTTATGCCCGATGAGGAAAAACAATTCGCCGCGTATAAAACCGTCATCGAATCTTTCAAAGACGGCGCGGTCATCATCCGAACCCTCGATATCGGCGGAGACAAAAAACTGCCCTATCTTCCGCTGGAAGAAGAGCTCAATCCTTTTCTTGGTCTTCGGGCCGTGCGTCTGTGCTTCCAAAAGGAAGATCTGTTCAAAACACAGCTTCGCGCCATTCTCCGCGCTTCTGTTTTCGGCAAAGCCCGTATCATGTTCCCGATGGTGGGAAACGTCGATGAAGTCAAACAGGCCAAAGCTTTGGTTAAAGCCTGCATGGCCGAGCTTGACGCCGAAAGCAAAGCCTATGACAAAGACATTGAGATCGGCGTGATGATCGAGATTCCCTCCGCTGCCATCACAGCCGACATCATTGCCGAAGAAGCGGCGTTTTTCTCCATTGGTACCAACGATCTTTGCCAATATACGCTTGCCGTTGACCGGATGAATCAAAACGTTTCTTATCTCTATGATCCGCTGCATCCGGCCATCCTCCGTCTGGTCAAAAACGTCATTGACGCTTCCAACGCCAAAGAAAGCTGTTTTACCGGCATGTGCGGTGAAATGGCCGGCGATCCCTACGCCACCCTCATTCTCCTCGGCATGGGTATGCACGAATTCTCCATGAGTGCCTCATCCATTCCGCAAATCAAAAAAATCATCCGTTCCGTCACCTTCGAACAAGCCAAAGCCATTGCCGACGAAGCGCTGTCCATGACAAACAGCACCGATATCCGAAGCATGATCACGGCAAAAATGGACGAAATGGGTATCAAACTACTCTAATCCAATTGGGAAATCAGTTTCCCGTATTATCAAAAACACAAGACAAACCGAGAGGAAAACCATGCTTCAAAGAGAAATCAAAGTCATTAACAAAAGCGGCCTGCACGCCAGACCCGCATCTTCTTTTGTCGCAGAAGCCGGCAGCTATGAAAGCAATATTTATATTCTCAAAAATGACGACCGCATCAATGCCAAGAGCATTATGGGCGTGATGTCAGCGGGCATCACCCAGGGAACCACCATTATTCTGGAAGCTGACGGGCCCGACGAAACAAAAGCCCTGGACGCTTTGACCGCTTTAATCAACAGCGGTTTCGGAGAATCCACTCTTTAATTTTTATCAAACAAATTTCAAATTATGTTACGCTTTTGTCAATAATATGTTATAATAAAGCATCAAAAAATATTCTCAATAAGGAGGAATATGATATGAGTTGTAAAAGCGGTATGAAAACTGTCTATTTTATCGGCGGTCTTTTTACAGGCGCTGTCGTTGGAGGCGCTTGCGCATTGCTGTTCGCCCCTAAATCCGGCGCAGAAACACGTCAAATAATTGCCAATTCCATCGGAGAATCTTTGGAAGATATCCGTGATCAGGCTTCAGAATATTATGAAGAAGTCCGTTCTCAATTTGATGATTTGACCGATTCCCTCACTGATCAAAT
>CACZTE010000041.1 GCA_902784045.1 uncultured Eubacterium sp.
ATTGGTGAACCGGCCGATCATGGTATAGATATTTTTTCTGATTTGGAAGAAAATATTAACGGCGCTCCGATTAATCCAATGAGCAGGCGATATCCTCGAAATTTTATTCAGACCGGTATATCAGCAATTGATGTATTGATGACATTAATTAGAGGACAGAAATTGCCAATATTTTCCGGAAACGGTTTAGCACATAATGAACTTGCAGCGCAAATTGTGAAACAAGCAAAACTGTCCGATGATTACAACGATAACTTTGGAATTGTTTTCTGCGCGATAGGCGTAAAACATGATGATGAAGCTTTTTTCAAAGAAAGTTTTGAAGAAGCTAATGTCATGGATCGTGTCGTTATGTTTGTCAATTACGCTAATGATCCTGTGGCAGAAAGAACATCTGCACCTCGATGTGCGTTAACTGCTGCTGAATATTTAGCATTCCATGAGAACATGCATATTCTGGTCGTTATGACCGATATCACCTCATATTGCGAAGCGTTACGTGAAATCTCATCTGCGAGAGATGAGGTTCCGAGTCGCAAAGGATATCCAGGATATATGTATTCTGATTTGGCATCATTGTACGAGCGTGCAGGTATGCTTAAAGAAAGCAAAGGTTCTATTACTTTTCTTCCGATTTTAACAATGCCTAATGACGATATCACGCATCCCATTCCTGATTTGACAGGTTTTATCACCGAAGGACAAATTGTATTAGGAAGAGATTTATCAAGACAAAATATATATCCTCCCATCAATGTTTTACCCTCTCTATCTCGTTTGATGAAAGACGGAATTGGAAAAGGTTATACAAGAGAAGACCATCAGGATTTGGCTAATCAATTATTTTCCGCTTATTCACGGGTCCAAGAAGTTAGAGACCTTGCCCAAATAATGGGAGAGGACGACTTGTCCGAAACAGAAAAACAATACATGGCGTTTGGAAAAGCTTTTGAATCAGATTTCTTAGGTCAAAGCTTTGAAGAGAATCGAACAATCATTCAAAGTTTAGATTTAGGATGGAAGTTGTTAACAATTCTACCGAAATCGGAATTAAGCCGATTAAGTCCCAAATTGATTGAAAAATATTATCCGGATGAACACAATTAGAATATTCAATAGTGTATTGTATTGTGGATTGTGCAGTATAATCCTTTAAACAAATATGCTCTAGCATATACAAAAAGAGAGAATCAGCAATGTCTGTAAATATAACGCCAACAAAAGCTAATCTAATTGAGAGTAAAACGAGATTAAGTTTTTCCGACAAAAGCTATAATCTACTCGATAAAAAACGTACAGTATTAATTCAGGAAATCATGAAACTGGTTGATGAAGCAAAAAGTTTGGAAGCGGAAATCAACGAGACGTTTAAAGATGCGTATTTAGCACTTCAGCAGGCTACGGTTAGCATGGGATTAAAACATTTGAGTGATTACGCGTTATCAATTCATCCTGAAGAACCTTTTGATATTATTACACGAAGCATCATGGGGGTGGATATCCCAGAGATAGTTTTATCAGATCAGGAAGAAACATCCATACCAAGTCTGCCTTATGGTTTTTCCGAGAATAATCCGGCATTGGATGTGGCTATTCAAAAGTTTAATCATGTAAAAAACGTTTCTTATAAACTTGCAGAAACCGAAGGACGTGCCTTTAGACTATCTATGGAAATTAAAAAAACACAAAAAAGTGCTAATGCTCTAGAAAAGATTGAGATTCCAAGACTTAAGGAAGTAATCAAACAAATCGAAGAAAGCATTGAAGAAAAGGATAGAGAAGAAAACTTTCGCATAAAAAAAATTAAAAATAAGCATTAATAATGCGTAGCGAATAAAAAAGCGTCGTTTTTTAACGGCGCTTTTTTGATTTTACCAAAACCGGGTTTCAACAGTTGACCATTTCAAATACCATTTGTTAGCATATTTGTATCATTTCATTCATTTCTTTAAAATTTGTTTTATGGAGGATATTGCATGATAAAACAACAATTCATGAAAAACAAACTGTTAATCGTAGGGATTGTTGCTTTTGTGATTGCGATAGGGATTATATCCGTTTATGGATATACTCAATATGGACCAAAACAAATTACTGTTTCTTCTCTGGATGCGTCCACTGGAAAGATGGACACGAAAACAATAACGGCGTCTAACGCAGACACTGTTGAAAAGGCGCTTCGGAATAATCAAATTCCGATAGATAGCATTAATTACAGCTGTTCAGAGAATTTAAACTCAAATGTCAAAAACATTTCACAAATCCATATTGAGAAAAAGGCGACCTCGCAATCCAAAACAACAAATGAAAAAGACGGTAATCAAGTGCTCAACACACAAAATACTCCAAGCACACAAAATACCTCTTCGGTAACAAATGTGAGTTCGTCTGGTTCTGCAACGGATGGTAAATCTAAAACACCTTCTTCGACGGCTGTTCAGCCTGTTGTTGTACCCGTGAATACTGATTCTAAAACACAAGAACCTAATCCTAATTCGACAGCAGTTCAAAATTCAGTGACAACACTTTCTGACAATGTTCCTACTGAAGAAAATAAAGTATCTTCAGTGAAACAGGTTAAACAAGAAACTACAAACGTCAAGCCTGATTCTGAGACTGTTGTTGGTGTTTCGGAAAGTCCACAAGATCAATCCGTTCAAACATCTGCTGATAGTACTAAAGCAAATTCAAGCAAAGATGATGTTGACAGCGCTAAAGCTTCTACATTAAATAGCGATGTTGATAACATAAAAGTATTATCAGATAGTAATGGTAATGATAAAGTTGCGAATCAAGGCACGGAAAATAAAACTGAACAGTCGGTAAAAACAGAAACAATTGAAATGGATATTCCATTTGGAACCAAAAGAGTTAATTCCGATCAAGTCAAAAAAGGCGAAGAGGTAGTTACTACTCTTGGCGTAAACGGCCTAAAAAATGTGACTTGCGAAGTTACTTATGTTGACAATAAAGTTGTCAGTCGAAAAACTATTTCTGAGGAAATCATTACTCAGCCGATAACTGAGGTGATATCAGTAGGAACCGGTGCAGAGACGACATTGCAACCGGCCACTAATTCTTCGTCTAATCAGGATACATCTAATCAAGAAAAGACCGAAGAAGCACCAAATGATAACCCAGAACAAAAAGATATACTTGACTATCTCAGTGAGTATGCTTTATCAATCAATATGTCAAATGGCGGTACTTATGGAAATGCAACTCAGAGCACATCTTCTGTGAATATGGATTTTGTATGTGCTGTTGTTGCCCAAGAAGGCGGGACTTCTTATGAAGGAGCTTTAGCAGTAATTTCCTGTATTATGAATCGTGCTGATTCCGGTGCATGGGGAGATACGAATGTGGAAGGCATTATAAAAATGCCTGGTCAATTTGAAGCATATGAAAGCGGCGCCTATGAAAAATATTTAGGCCAGTCTTTACCGGAAGTTGAAGCTGCTGTTCGAGATTGTATGGATTACGGACTGAGAACTCATCCTTATCAATCTTTTAGAAGCTACCAAAGCGACGGATCTGTAACTAATATAGGTGGTAATTGGTATTTTTAGAAAAGGCGGTGAATAAACCATGCATACTTTAAGACATATTTCATTTACTATTGCGTTGTCTTTTGTCATGGTACTTTGTTTATCGTCTCCGGTTTTCGGTCAGGATAATAATCAAAAAAACGCCAGTGAACTTGCTTCGGAAATCACAAAATTACAAACTGAGATTGACAATTTGGGAAAAGAGTTGTCAAATCTTAATGCAAAGTCTGATGAACTAAATAAACGCATTAAGGAAAACGAAGCATCGTTAAAAACTAAATCCGCCGAATTGGAAGTGTCAAAAAATGATATGGGCGGAAGAGCTCGTGCGATGTATATTTATGGAAATGACAGTTATTTAAATTTACTGTTTTCATCAAAAACAATGGGCGAACTCATTGAAAATTCCCAAAACGTTTTAACTGTTGTACAAACCGATGCTAATTCAATCAAATCAATTCAAAGAGAACAGAATGAGTTGACTTCACAAATTAATCAACTTGTTAAAGACAAAGAAGAAGTTGAAAAAAATAAGGAAGAAATAATAGCCAAACAAAAAGATCTTCAGGATAAAATGAAACAACAGCAAGGGAATCTGACATCTTACGGTACCTTAACCGGAGGCCATACAACAAATTCTTCCGGTGACAGAGATATGATTTGTGCCATTGTAGCATCTGAAGGCAATAGCACTTATGAATCCGCACTAGCAGTAATCACCTGCGTGATGAACAGGTGTGATACAGGTGCCTGGGGCGGGAAAGATCCGATTAGTGTGTTAACCGCTCCGGGACAATTTGCGGGCTATTTGGATGGACCATATACTCGTTATTTAAATCATGGTTATCCGGCTCATGTAGAACAAGCCGTGTCAGATTGCTTAGATAAAGGAATACGTAATCATAACTGTTTGGGATTCAGAAGTTATCCTGGCTGGTCTGGTGGTCAAGAAATTAATATTGGCGGTAATTACTATGGTAATCCTATGAATTAGTTATCGTATATTCTTAATGAAAATTTTATAGAAAATAATTTTAAAATAAGGAATAAAAGTGGCTCGTAACGGACGGGCCATTTTTTAATTGATTCACCACATGCAGCACAAATCTTTGAATATATAATCTCCATGTGAGCGATTAGTGAAAAAGAGAGTTATAAAAATAATAATTCCCAACCCTGTTTTACAGTAACGGAGTTGGGAATATATTTAATATCAATTTGAGGTATTACTCATCGATATTGGAAAGACCACTTTCCCGGATGAGTTCAATCGTTTTGTCTTTATCTGTCGTTGACATGATAAGCATATATGGGGCATCGGTGACAGCGTAAGGATAAAGATAATTGATACTTATGTCATGATCTGCTAAAAGATGGAAGATTCGATTCATAGTACCGGGTTTATCCAATGGTTCCACAACTACGACTTCCGTCATTCGTACCACATAGCCTTCTTTTTTTAACATTTCTAACGCTTTGTAAGGCTCATCGGTAACAAAACGAAAAATGTTAAATTCAGTGGAATCATAGACGGACATGGCGTGAATATTAATGTTGTTTTTGGCCAGAACATCTGTTACTGCTGCGAGACGGCCAATTTTATTCTCGATAAAGGTTGATAATTGATGAATTTTTTTTAACATCGGTTTCTCCTTTTAATCTTCTTTTAATTTCCGCATATCGTTCACGCGTTTAGCCTTGCCTTCGGAACGTTTTAATGAAAATGGTTCTACTAAATGAATTCCGGGATGAATGCCCAAAACGGCGTGCATCTGATTTTTAATTGTATTTTGTAAGTTTTCTAAACTTGAAACGGAATCTAAAAGATTGGAATCAATGACTTCTACGTCAATATCCATTTTATCAAGATAGCCTTTTTTGTCAACGTTGATCATATAATTACTGCCGATCCCATCAATGGATAGCAATACTTCTTCGATTTGCGAAGGGAAGACATTAACGCCGCTGATAATAAGCATATCATCAGCTCTACCAGTGATTTTTGCCATTCTCATTGTTGTGCGACCGCAGGTACAGGGCTTGCTGTCAAGTGCTGTGATATCACGTGTACGATAACGTAAAACAGGAACAGCTTCTTTAAATAAAGGTGTAATGACAAGCTCTCCATATTCACCCTCAGGAAGCACTTCTCCGGTTTCGGGATTAATGACTTCGGCAATGAAATAGTCTTCGCAAATATGCATACCTTTGTATTCAAGACATTCACCAGATACGCTGGGACCGATAAGTTCAGTCATACCGTAATTTTCGGTCGCCTGCATACCCCAGCCTTCGTTAAGCTTGGTGCGCATTGCTTCTGTAGAGCCTTCGCCACCGAATAAACCGTGACGAACATTGAGTTCTTCCGCCGGATTAATCCCCATCGCTCTGGCTACTTCAACAAGATGCAAGGCATAGGAAGGTGTAGCGATTAAAGTGGTTGTTCCAAAATCTTTAAGCATTTTAATTTGGCGTTTTGAGTTTCCGCTGGACAATGGAACAACACCTGCTCCAATCCGCTGAAGACCTTGATGAAGGCCTAAAGCACCGGTAAAAAGTCCATATCCGAAAGAAATCTGAGCCGTATCTCTATCCGTCACACCTGCTGCGCTAATCAATCTTGCCATACATTCGGTCCAAACTTCTAAATCATGCCTAGTGTATCCTACGACAGTAGGATTGCCGGTTGTGCCGGAAGAAGCATGGAAACGGACGCATTTTTCCTTAGGAATAGCGAACATTCCAAAAGGATAGTTGTTTCGAAAATCCTCTTTTGTTGTGAAAGGAATTTTTTTAAGATCATCTAATGACTGAATATCCCGAGGGTCAAGGCCAGCATCGTGAAATTTCTTTCGATATAATGGTACTTTTTTATATGCGTACTTAACGGTTTTTTTCAGCCTTTTAAGCTGAATTCGTTGAATTTGTTCTCTGTCTAAGGTTTCTTTGGTAGACCAGATCATAAATATTTTTTCTCCTTTAGTTTTTGGTTTGTTTTGGCGGTTTCCAACTGCTTTTCAATGGAACAATCTCATTGAAAACAGGTTTTCCAGGTTTAGAATATTTTGGATCCGCATTGAAATAGCCGTTGCGGATGAATTGAATTTTATCTCCCGAAAGCGCGTCTAGAACTTTCGGTTCTGCGATTGCTGTGATTACTTTTAGAGATTCGGAATCAATTTTGTCGAGCAAATTGTCGAGATCATAGCGGGAATCATCTTTTAGTAATGTTTTTAATAGATGAACTTCAACCGCTTTTCCGTAATTTGCGGAAACCCAATGAATGGTTCCTTTTACTTTTCGGCCGGTAAAACCACTGCCGGATTTTGTTTCAGGATCGTAAGTGCATAAAAGCTCAGTAACATTGCCGTTTTCATCCTTAATCACATCTTGGCAGGTAATAAAATAGGCGCCGCGCAGTCGTACTTCATTACCGGGGAAGAGTCTAAAGTATTTTTTTACCGGGACTTCCATGAAATCTGAGCGTTCTACATATATTTCACGCTCAAAGGGCATTTGGTGACATCCCATTTCGGGAACATCCTGGTTTGTGTCGATTTGAAGCCATTCAACCTCATTTTCGGGATAGTTTGTAATTGTGACCTTTAGAGGATCGAGAACAACATTTAGTCTGGGCGCTTTAAGTTTGAGATCATTGCGAACAAAATGTTCGAGCATACCCGGATCAACGGTCGAATTAGACTTGGCAATGCCAATCGCTTCACAAAAATCAGCAATAGATTCAGGTGTATAGCCACGTCGACGAAGGCCGGAGATTGTCATTAAACGAGGATCGTCCCATCCATCGACAATGCCTTCATCCACCAGTTTTTTGATGTAGCGTTTTCCGATAATCGCTTTGCTTAAATTGAGTTTGGCAAATTCAATTTGACGAGGCGGTTCGGACTTAAAATCATCCAGATGTTCCAAATACCAATTGTAAATGGGTCTGTGATCCTCAAATTCCAGTGTACAAAGAGAGTGAGTGATGCCTTCGATCGCATCTTCAACAGGATGAGCAAAATCATACATCGGATAGACAAACCATTCTTCTCCGGAATTAGGATGAATCATATGACGAACACGATAGATAACGGGATCTCTCATATTCATATTAGGCGCAGACATATCAATTTTAGCACGCAGGACTTTGGCACCTTCAGGAACTTTTCCAGCAATCATATCGGAGAATAAAGACATATTCTCGGATATGCTCCGATTGCGATATGGACTGTCTGTTCCGGGCTCTGTCAGCGTTCCGCGATTTTTTCGGATTGTTTCTTGATCTTGATCATCGACGTAAGCAAGGCCTTTTGCAATCAATTCTTTCGCGTATTCAATCATTTTATCAAAATAGGATGATGCGAAAAAAAGATTGTCACCCCATTCAATTCCAAGCCACGTCAAATCTTCTTTAATTGCTTTAACATAAAGCAAATCTTCTTTTTCGGGATTCGTATCATCAAAACGAAGATTAAACGTACCGTCATATCGTTTGGCTAAATTATAATTTAATAAAGAAGCTTTTGCGTGTCCAATATGGAGAAAACCGTTAGGCTCAGGGGGAAATCGGGTATGAACGCGATCGTTGGTATATACATGATGCTTGATATCGTCTTGTATAGCATTAATGATAAAATTGGATTTTTCTTGTTCCATATTTTTCTCCTGTCAAATAATTATGTTAATTTTATCATAAAG
>CACZTE010000042.1 GCA_902784045.1 uncultured Eubacterium sp.
ACCGGGTCATCAGATGGGCTGTCATCACTGCGCCGAGCTTCCGGTGCTCTTCGGGTTAAATGATTTGTTTGACGGCGCGGACGACCCAAAGTCCCACAAAGTGGGCAACACCCTGCGGCGCAAATGGAAAAACTTCGCCCGCCGCGGCAACCCGGGATGGGAAGCCTACGGCAAACACGGTTTTGTTCACCCGATTTACGATGAGAATTGTTAAAGGCAGAGAAAGGCATCTGGCCGCTGTGAAGGCGGGCGGTGTCTTTGCTTGCGTGATGATGTCATGAAGTCCGGTCGGTCAAAAAAAGAAAAACCCTTTGAGGAGCGACCTCAAAGGGAAAAAGCGAATGGCGACTAAAAGGTAACATAAGGCAGAGTCGCCAATGGAGTCGGACGGAAAAGTTAAGGGAAAACCGTCCAATCACAGCGTTATTATAACAGGCATCACATGACATGTCAAGAAAAAGAGACAACAAACGGCGCTAAAACCGCCTTTTGTTCCTTTTGCGAAGCAGAGGCTGCCGCCTTTCTTTACCCTTGACAAAAACTTACACATCTTTTTGACTTTAACGTAAAAAATGGTAAAATAAGACTATCTATAGTTTTTACTGGATTCCCAAAGGAGCGATTAACACAGATGAAAATAGAAAACGACATGGGATATATCGATATCTCAAAAAAAGCCATCGCCGACATCGCCGGCAACGCGGCAAGCGGTTGCTACGGCCTGGTGGGCATGGCCCATCAACGCGGCAAGGACGGCTTAGTTGAGCTGGTCACCCGAAAACGCTACAGCAAAGGCGTCAGAGTCGACTTTGATGATGAAGGCAAAATCCTCATCGATTTGTACGTCGTCATCGAACAGGCCGTCAAAATTTCCACTGTGGCCGACAACATCATTTCCGCGGTCAAATACAATGTGGAACGTCAGACATCTCTCAAGGTCAAACGCGTGACTGTCAACGTGGTCTGCGTACGCGTGATGGGGAGGTAAGCATGACGATAACAACCATCAACGGCGATATACTGCGTCAAATGTTTGAGCGCGGGGCGCAAAACCTAAGCGCTAACCGCCATGTTGTCGATGAGCTCAACGTTTTTCCCGTGCCCGACGGCGACACCGGCACCAACATGTACCTGACTTTCTCCAATTCCGTAGCGGAACTGAACAAACTCAATGACCTCTCCCTCTATGCCGTGGCCAAAACCGCTTCCAGCGGAGCGCTCATCGGCGCCCGAGGAAACTCCGGGGTCATTCTCTCACAATTGCTGCGGGGCGTTGCCCGTTCCTGCAAAAACAAAACATCCCTGGACATCGCCGGCATTGCCGAAGCCGTCACCATGGCGGCCACCCAGGCCTACAAAGCCGTCATGATGCCCACCGAGGGGACCATTTTAACCGTCGCCAGAGAAATGGGTGAGTTTGCCGAAGCTCATGCCGCCGAATACGACGACATGGCGGCCTTTTTGGCGGACGTGCTGACAACCGGCAAAAAAGCCCTGGCCAAAACCCCCGAACTGTTGCCCGTGCTCAAAGAAGCCGGCGTGGTGGATGCCGGGGGACAGGGGCTCATCTTCATTCTGGAAGGCATGATGAGCGTCATCACCGGGGAACCTTTAAGCGACGCGCCGGAACAGCCCGCGGCCGATACCGTCAAAGCCGAAGAATCCGAAGAGGATGACGACGCGGCCTATTGCGTTAAATACACCATTCTCGGCATCGAGTCCGGTGCCATCGAAAAACATCAGGCGTATCTCTCGGTCATCGGCATCGCAAAAACGCCCGAAATCGGCGCCGACGGCGTCAGTTTCCACGTCAACACCGACCATCCCGGTAAGGCGCTCGAAAAAGCCGTCAAGGCGGGAGCCGTCACCGATATTGCCGTCGTCAACAAACAGCTGGCGGCCGAACAGCCCCGGGGAGAAACCATTCCCTACGGTTTTGTGGCCGTCTCTCCCGGCGAAGGGCTCACCGAAATCTTCAAAGAAGTCGGTGTGCAAGGCGTCATTTCCGGCGGTCAAACCATGAATCCCAGCACCGAGGATTTCCTGGCCGAAATCAAAAAAATCAACGCCGAGCACATCTTCATTTTCCCCAACAACGGAAACATCATCATGGCGGCCAACCAGGCCAAAGAAATGAGCGACAAAAACGTCCACGTCATCCCCACCAAGACCATTCCTCAATGCGTCTCCACCATGCTGGCTTTTGATCCCGACGTCTCCTGGGATCAAAACGAAGCCCAGATGAACGACGTGCTCAAAAACGTATCCTGCGGGGAAGTCACCTATGCCGTGCGCGATACCAAAATCGGCGGCAAAAAAATCACCAAGGGCGACATCATCGGCATCCATGAGAAAAACATCGTTTCCGTTGGCAAAAATGTCTCGGAGGTCACTCTGGAACTGCTGGCCGGCATGGTCACCGAAGATTCTGAAATGATCTCTCTCTACTACGGCAGCGACGTCAGCGACGCCGATGCGGATGCCTTGGCCGAACAACTGGAAAAAACATATCCCGATTGCGACGTGGAAGTCGGATTGGGCGGACAACCCTTGTATTTCTACTTCGTGGCCGTGGAATAAAAACACTCCGTCAGATGCCCGTAAGGGCGAAAGCGCCGTATAACAAAATCAGAACGCAAAAAAACCGGCAGGCCTCCTGTCGGTTTTTGGGAGATACCATGAAAGTCAAAGATCCCATCCGTCAAATACCCGGCATCGGTCCCAAACGGGAAGAGACCCTGCGCGCCAACGGAATTGAGACCGTGGGCGATATGCTCGCGCGGTTTCCCGTGAGCTACATTGACCGGTCGCCCCGGGGCGGATTCGCGGAGCCCTCCGAGGGAAAAGTCACCGTCCGCGCCGTCTTGGACAAGGTGGGGACACCCCGGCGGGTTCGCGGGGGGACATCCCTTTTTTCCCTTTCGGCGACGGATGACGAAGGCAGCCGGGGACAAATCTATTTCTTCAACTCACCCTGGCTCACCAAGGCTTTCAAGCCCGGCCGGGCCTATTATTTTTTCGGGGAAGTCAGAGAAAAAAACGGCAGGCGAAGCATGAGTCAGCCTGCCTTTTCCGATGTGGAAAAAGCCGAGGATTTTTTTGATCTTACGCCGATCTACCGTCCGGTGGGCACCATTTCTGGGGTCAGCCTGGCCGGTATGATTAAAAAAGCCCTTGAGCGAGGCGTGGATATTCCCGAGACCATGCCGATGTGGTTTAGAAAACAACACAATTTGTGTGACGCCGAGACTGCCCTGCTCGCCCTTCACGCGCCCAAAAACGGTGAAGACGTGGCCATGGGCAAAAGGAGGATGAAATACGAAGAATCTCTCAAAATCAATTTGGGGCTTTTGAGCAGCCGCGCCGAGGGCAGGCACACCCATATCCGAATCGGGCATTTTTCCGAGCTTAAGCGCTTTGAGGAATCCCTGCCTTTTTCGCTTACCGATGGACAAATCAAAGTCATCGGAGAGATCATTTCCGATCTCAAAAGCGAAGGAGCCATGAACCGCCTGGTCCAGGGAGACGTGGGCAGCGGTAAAACCGTCATCGCCGCGGCCTGCGCCTTTCTCACCGCCATCTCCGGCTATCAGACTGCCTATATGGCACCGACGGAAATATTAGCCGAGCAGCACGCCGCCACCTTAACGGCCATGCTCTCGCCCTTTGATATCCGGGTGGCGCTGGTCACCGGCAAAATGCGCGCCGCGGAGCGCGACGCCGCTCTCTCCGCCATCGTGTCGGGTGAGGCCAGAGTGATTGTCGGCACCCACGCCCTGTTTCAAAAAAATATCAGCTATTATCACCTCGGCATGGTCATCACCGATGAGCAGCACCGTTTCGGCGTGGGACAGCGGGGGATGCTCGCTCTCAAAGGCGACGCTCCTCACACCCTGGTGATGAGCGCGACGCCCATCCCCAGAACGTTGGCGCTGGTGCTTTACGGCGATTTGGACTTATCGGTTATCGACACCATGCCTGCCGGCAGAAAACCTGTCAAAACCTATTTCTACACCGAAAAAGCCATGCCCAAAATCTTGTCCTTCATGGCCCGAGAAATGGCCGCCGGCTACAGAGGGCTCATCGTTTGTCCTTTTGTGGAAGCGTCGGAAGAGATGGAAGATGTGCGGGACGCTGTCTCCGTGAGTCAAGAGGTCGACGCCTATTACAAAGGGCTCTACACCGTGGGATGCCTGCACGGCCGGATGAAAAGCGATGAGAAAAACCGCATCATTGCGGCTTTTCATGACGGCGAAATTGATTTACTGGTGGCCACCTCCGTCATCGAGGTCGGCATTGACGTGTCGGAGCTTTCCGTGATGGCTGTCATGAGCGCCGAACGCTTCGGTCTTTCCCAGCTTCATCAGCTGCGGGGAAGGGTTGGACGCGGCGACAGACAGGCCTATTGTTTTCTCGTATCCAATCAACTCACCGACCGGGTGATCGACCGCATGAAAGTGCTGGTCAACGAACACGACGGCAGAGCCATTGCCGAGGCCGATTACCGTTTGCGCGGACCGGGCGATTATTTTGGATTTCGCCAGCACGGCTTTCCCGAATTTTACGCGCTGGACCCTTATACCGACAGAGATATTCTGGAAGAAACCGGAAAAGACGCACAGGTCATCATGGCTTCGCCCAAAAAAGAAGACATGCTGTGCAGAGCTTACCTGACTGAGTCCTTCTTCGACGGGGTGAGCCGCGTGAGCATGAATTGAGCGATAAGCTCTTGTCAAGCGACTTCCTGAACCTGCGAGTAAAGCGCATACTTTGCGGTCAAACGTTAATCTCTCTGCCGAAATTGTTTTCCGCAACGGCGTTTTCATGGAACGGCAAATTTAGTTTACCGTGAAACAGTTTCCGTGGTGATGTTATCGTAACCCGGCAGAATTTTTTTGAACTTGTTCAAAAGCGCGTACAAGCATTTGACAAATCCTTTTTTGGGCAGATTGTTTGCTACGCTCACAATCATCTCCACCCGCTTCGCTCGTTAAGTTCGCGTAGCTGAATTAGAAATCCAGACGCTCACTTACGCTCGGGACAGCTGTCCCTCACTCATGCGCCGCTCGTCACGATCGCGGCTTACGTCGGATTGCGAGAGTGCGTAGCAAGTATCAATCCGGGCTTATCGGGTAACTACCGATATTTTACAAAGCATGCGGACACCCAAAATTTTTATTCATTTAGATTAACTGGCCGCGCCGCCGGGCGCGCCCCTATCGGAGGAAATCATGCGCGTCATCGCCGGAGAAAAAAGAGGATTAAAACTCATCGCGCCCAAAGGAGACGCCGTCCGTCCCACGGCGGACAAAGTGCGGGGCGCCGTCTTTAACACCCTGCAAAACCGTGTGCCCGGGGCTGTTTTCGTCGATCTGTTCGGCGGCAGCGGCGCCATGAGCGTTGAGGCGGTCAGCCGGGGCGCGTCCGAAGCGTGGATTTTCGACATCGCGGCACAGAGCCTCAAAGCGATCAAATCCAATATTACCCGGGCGGGATTTGACAGCCGGATTCACATCAAAAAAAAATCCGCTGACAAGGCGGCTGACACGCTGGCGAAAAATGGTGTTCATTGCGATATTCTCTTTCTCGATCCCCCTTACGCCGATGTCTCCCGTTATTGGGAAGCGGCGGAGGCCTTTATCCAAAAAAAAATCATCAAGAATGACGGAATCATACTGATAGAGCATGAAAAATCTGTTATAATGCCTTTAGCCATATCCTGTTTCACGCAAACCAAAAGCAAACGATACGGCATCACCCGGATTACATACTACGAGAGAGGTGAATAGTTTATGACAAAAGCGTTATTTACAGGCAGTTTCGACCCCGTCACCTTAGGACACATCGACATCATCAAGCGGGCAGCAGCGGTATTTGATGAAGTGATTGTGTGCG
The DNA here is from genome assembly GCA_902784045.1 of uncultured Eubacterium sp. Taxonomy (GTDB): domain Bacteria; phylum Bacillota; class Clostridia; order Eubacteriales; family Eubacteriaceae; genus RUG12931. Next base: position 5,896 of record CACZTE010000042.1, read on the forward strand.
CTATGATCAACATCAACAAAACCTATATGTTTTCCGAAGCCGAACGGCTCTCGATGCTGCGGGATAGCCTAGCAGGCGTGCCGAAAGTCCGCGTAGATACCTATAAAGGTTTCGCTGCGGAATACGCCAAAGCACAAGGGGTAAACGTCTTTGTCAAAGGGGTGCGCACCCTTGCCGATTACGAATACGAAATGCAGATGGCATTTTACAATAAACGCATCGCGCCCGATATCGAAACCGTCTGTCTCTTCGCCGATGACGCCTACGCCTGCGTAAGCTCCTCCGGCGTGAGAGAATTGATGGCTTTCGGCGGATCCGTCTCCGGGCTGGTTCCCGAGGCGGTGCTCCGGGTCATAGAAACAAACAGAGGAGATATCAATCATGAAAAAAGATGAATCCAAAGTCATGCAGCTACTGGACGAATTAACCGAGATTGTCAAAAGCGCGCCGACCATTCCCCTTTCCACCAAAGTGCGCGTCGATCCCAATGAACTCATCGACATCATTGCCGAAATCAGACAAAGTCTTCCCGGGGAACTCAAAACCGCGCGGGCCATCGTTGCCGAAAGAAAGCAAATTCTCTTTGAGGCCCAGGCCAACGCCGATCGCATCACCACCAATGCCGAAAACAAGCTGCGGGAAATGATCGATAGCAACGAAATCACCCGAAACGCCAACACCCAGGCCGAAATCACCTTGGAAAACGCGGCTACCCAGGCCAAGGAAATCCGCATCGGCACACAGAAATACGCCGACAAAATCCTCTATCGTCTGCAGCTTCAGCTTAAGGAAATCAACGACCAAATCGAAGAAAACCGCCAGGAAATTAAAGACCTCAAATAAGCGCAGTCTGTTCTTCAGCGCTGAAATTTTCCGGTGCGGGAAACCGGTAGCACAAGGGACTTGCGTATTGTCAAGCCCCGTTTTTTTAAAAAAAGCGCGTCATCGCGGGAAAGGATAACTAATGATTGCCATCGGACAACATCAAAACCTCATCGTCGACCACGACGCGTCAAACGGCCATTACCTCAAAGCCGAAGACGGCGGGCAAACCATCTTGCTTCCCAACAGAGAAGCCGAAGGCGCATTAACTCCGGGACAGACCGTCAGGGTTTTTGTCTATCTGGATTCCGAGGACAGACCCGTCGCTACCATGCGTGCGCCCAAAATCGAAGTGGGGCAGATTCGCCCACTAAAGGTCACCGATATCACCCGAATCGGCGCCTTCTTGGATTGGGGCCTTTCCAAAGAATTGCTGCTGCCCTTTCACGAACAGACCGCCAAAGTGCGCATCGGCCGAGATTACGCGGTCTACTGCTATCTGGACAAAACCGGCAGGCCTTGCGCCACCATGAAAATCTACAACCATCTCTCATCCGAGGCGCCCTATGACATCGGCGATTGGGTGGAAGGCTACATCTATCAAATCAACCCGGATATCGGTGCCTTGCTGGCCGTTGATTTTTGTTACCATGGCCTTATCCCGGCAAAAGAAATGTCCGCCGATATCCGCACCGGCATGACCCTCAAATGCCGCGTGACGGACAAGCATCCCAGAGATCAAAAACTTTTTTTAAGCCCGCGAAAACAAAGCTACAAAACCATCGGCAAGGACGCCGTTCAGATTTACCGAGCACTCAAAGACGAAGGTGGTTTTTTGCCTTATAACGATCACAGCGATCCGGAAGCAATCAGAGCGCGCTTTGATTTAAGCAAATCGGCCTTTAAACGTGCCTGCGGACGGTTGCTGCGGGCAGGACGCATCGTCATGACCGACGAGGGCATCCGCCTTAAAAAATAAATCAGAATAACAATCATTCCGCTTTCCGGAAAGGCACGTGTATCGCGGGCAATCCGGACAGAACGAGGAGGAAACCATGTCAAAAGTCGCGTTGATTCGCTGCGAAACCTACGATGAAAACACGGTCTACGAAGCCGTCAAACGAGGACTTGATTATTTCGGGGGAATCACCTATTTTGTCTCACCGGAACAGAAAATCCTCTTAAAACCTAATCTGCTCCGTCCGATGGCCGCCGACGCGGCATGCACCACTCATCCGGCGGTTTTTGAGGCCGTCGTCCGCCTGCTTCAGGAGGCGAATTGCGGCAAGCTCACTTACGGTGATTCACCGGGCAGAGGCAATCCCGAAAGAGTGGCTGAGGAATCGGGCATCGCCGACGTTGCCAGAGATTACGGTATCCCTCTGGGGAAATTTACCACAGGGCATACCGTCCAATATTCCGAGGGACAGTTTGTCAAGCGTTTTGAAGTCGCCGAGGCTGTTTTGGAGGCCGACGCCGTCATTTCCCTGTGCAAAATGAAAACCCATGGGCTCACCAGACTCACCGGGGCCGTCAAAAACACCTATGGCTGTGTCTACGGCTTTAACAAAGGCGAAGGCCATTCACGTTTTCCCAATGTGCA
>CACZTE010000043.1 GCA_902784045.1 uncultured Eubacterium sp.
GCGGCATGCAAAGTCTCATCATTCCTCAAAAGGTAACATCTTTAGCGGATTGGACATTTTCAGATTGCTATCAGTTGAGGAACGTTGTTTTCTGTGAGGGCGCGGACATGGGACAAGGCGTGTTCTTTGACTGCACCAAATTGGAAAGTGTTGTATTTCATGAAGGAGTTGAAAGCATTCCGGATTACGCTTTCCGTGTCAAACCGGGATACACGATTGGAGATGGTTCCGGCGATCCCCTCAAGATTTTTATCCCGAAATCCGTGACCACTATATCTGATTCGGCGTTTTTGGGCCGTTCGCCGGTGATTTACGGTTATGCCGGCAGTGCTGCAGAGACTTTTGCTGCGACGGGGTCTTCTGAAAGTACTTATGCTTTTCAAGCGGTTAAAGATGAGTCTGAATTGGAAAAATATGGTTTTGTGATGCCAAAACAAGAGACGGTTCCCTCAGATTTGAAATCTGAACCGGAGGAAAAGAAAGAAGATTTAAATGGCTTTGAACGGTTTTTCCGTGACATTCGCGAAGCGTTGAAGCAACTACCATTTAAATTCTAATATCACTTATTATCAGATAAAAATATTATTAAATGAGGAATAATAAAAAGAGAAAGGATGGAGAAAAGATGAATAATTTTAAAAAGCTGTTGTTTGTGGCGCTGGTAATGATGCTCTCTGTAATGGTTTTTGGTGCGGCACCGGTTTTCGCGGAAACGGATCATGGTGATTGCGGTGAGGGTGTGAGTTGGACGTTGAATGATGAAGGAACCCTGACAATTAACGGCAATGGGAAAGTTGATGACTATCGTGAAAGCAATCAACCGCCTGAACGAGTGATCAGTTCTCCCTGGTTTAAACACAAGAAGGAAATCAAAAAAGCGGTTATTGGTAAAGGTGTCACTCCTGGGAAGCTCATGTTTGCAAGACTTTCCTATTTAGAAGATGTCAGCTTTCCGGATGGAATTGAAGAGATTCCTGATGGCATGTGCGCCTATTGCGGTCAGCTTCGAACTGTGTCGCTGCCGTCTTCGGTCAAACGAATCGGTTCTGCCGGATTCTTAAGCTGCAAGCGCTTGAAGTCTGTATTGTTGCCGGAGGGATTAACACAAATCGATGCTTCCGCTTTTGAAAATACACTGGCCTTACAACACATTGATTTTCCCCTGACCCTTGAGCGCATTGGTTCCCACGCCTTTAATATAAGTGGGATTGATCGCGTTGTCATTCCTGCGAAAACAACGGAAATCGGCGATATGGCTTTTGCCGCCTGTCAGCGGTTAAAGCATATTATCATCACTGGCGAACAAATCAATCTGGGTAAATCTGTATTTTGTGAGGCTGACAAATTGCAAACCTGCGTGATTGGTGATGGGGTGTCAACCCTTCCGAGCGAAACATTTTCCACGGCGGGCAAATTGTATATTTCTCCCAAGGTCACTACCATCGCCGACGACGCTCTATCGGGCAGTTATATGACCATTTACGGAGAGGCCGGATCGGCAGCGGAGGAATTCGCACGAAAGAATACATTATATTACGAACCGCTTACCTTTTATGAAGTCAGCGATGACATCACCTTGGAAGATTATGGTTTTAATCTGGAAGATCCGCTGGTTTTGACCCAAACCATGATTAAAAAATATGCAAATTTCGAATGGCTTTGGACACGTCTATACAATCGTTATATGACTAAGCATTATGAAAATTCACTTTAATCAATGGAAAAGGAAAAGGAGATTATGATGAGAAAAATGTTTAAACTTGTGTTGATGGCGTTGATGTCGGTTATGGTTTTTTCTGCAGTGACGGCGGGCGCGTCTTTGGCCGCTACCCAGACAGGCCCTTGCGGTGACAAAACCGAATGGGAATACAACTCTGAAGAACATCTGTTAGTCATTAAAGGAAAAGGTCCTGTAGATGACTATGATTATAACTGGTATTATAATCTGACGCGAGATCCCAATTCCCAGGCGCCTCCCTGGAAAGGTGTGTTAACGGAAATCGAAACCCTTCGTGTTGAAGATGGCGTCACCGAAATCGGCGATTATGCTTTTCAGGGAGCGGAAAAACTTAAATCAATTGAGCTTGGTAAAAGCGTAACACGTCTTGGAGAGTGTAGTTTTGATTCGTGTGCGATGCTGGAAAAAGTCAATTTTTCCGAATCCCTTAAAGGCATTGACGTTAGCTGTTTTAGAGGTAGCATAGCACTGATCGATGTCACATTTCCCGAAGGTTTGGTGCGCATTGACGGTGGCGCGTTTTACGGCAGCGGCCTTCAGCGTGTCATTTTGCCTGCCAGTCTCAAAGTATTAGGGAAAAACGCCTTTTGTGATTGTTCGGAATTGGAGGAAATCATCGTTCAGGACGGTTTGACAACCATCGATGATTATGCTTTTTGCCGTTGTCCCATGATTAAAAAGATTGTCATTCCTCCGTCGGTGACGACATTTGGCAAGTATGTTATATCCCAATTTAACGGTATCATGTACGGTGAGAAAGATTCGGAAGCGCATGCCTATTATATCCAAAGTTTAACCGGAACAGGCAACTCATCTTATGTGCAGATCGTCTACGCGAATTTTAACCCTGCCGAAGAGGGTTTTACCGTTCCGGATGGATTTAAGCTTTCAAGCGGCGGCAAAGCGACAGCGAAAAAAGATATCGGTTTTTGGGATGGTTTTATGAAGCTTTTGGCTTATTCGCAGTAAGAGGACAGTTTTAGGCTTCAGCGTTGAGATTATTTTCTTTCATTCATTTTTTATTATGTCGGGTATGATCGTAGCTCTATTTTCAGAATTTGAAGTTTCGATTAAGTGAATAATATTTTAACTGCTTTCGATATGATCTGATTGATCACATTGAAAGCAGTTTTTCTTTTGTATTCTTTTCTTTCCAAAAGCAGGTTACACAATAGAACAAGCCTTTATATTGGTATTGATAAGAGAGAAAGATGATCCCATTTCGGATAACATAGTTCTTGTAAGATGTTTGTTAAGGTAATTAAATATTTTCAATTAAGGAGAAAAGAAATGAAAAACATGAAAAAGATGATGACGGTTTTGGCGTTGGCGGCTTGTATGGCATTTAGCGCGGTGAGTTGTGCCGGCTGCGGTAACAGCAATAAATCGGAAAACGCGAAGATCGCGCCGGTTCACGCGGTGTTTGTTCTTGGCGCGCATTCCAATAGCCCGGTGATTCGCTTTGACGCCGTTTCCGACATGCTCAATCGCTGCGTGCAGGAAGGCTCTACGATAACTGTAATCTGCGCTGACGGAAGTCCTTATGTCAGCGCGAAAGCTTCGGTTCCCGCGATGGAAGAAGGTCTTTCCGCTGATAAGCAGCAGTCTATTCGTGATGAAAACGCCGCGGCCGTGACCACCGCGCTGGAAGCCACCAAGGCAAAAAGCGCTCACGCTGATTACCTGAAAGCGCTTTCCATGGCATCGGATGATCTTAAATCTTACAA
>CACZTE010000044.1 GCA_902784045.1 uncultured Eubacterium sp.
AACCGGTTATTTTTATATTTTAGGTTATTTAGGCGGCAACGCATTGCTTCCGATTACCGTAAACTTTGCATCTCCGCAACTGGTTATTCTTTACGTTGTGCTTTTCTTCCTGATTTACGGTATTTTAATCGGTGTTCTCGGAAGTACCTTTGCGATTCGCAAGTTCTTAGATGTTTAGATTGATTTAAGGGGGATTTACCATTGAAAAAATATCTCGCCTCTATCCTTTTGATGCTGGCCATTGTCTTTTCAATCAGTACGGTTTTTGCCGCGACGGAAGAAGAGTTGAATCAGCAGAAAAAGGACGCGACCGAAAAAAAACATCAGGCCGAATATCAAGTGGATATGACACAAAATACAGTGAACGGCTTGATGGTGGAGGTCGAAAAGGCCAATAATTATTTAAGCGTTCTTGATAATCAGAATAAAACAACACAAGCCAAAATCGATAATCTGAATGCGGAAATCGCGTCCAAACAGGAAGGAATCGATATTCTATCGGCCGAACAGGAAAAACAACAGCAGGATTTGGAAAAAAGATTACAAACCATGTATATGCTCGGTAATGAGAGCTATCTTGAGGTTGTTTTCTCGTCTGAAAATTACGCTGAATTAATTTCGAATATTGATAAAGTCGCGACCATTGCCCGAGCGGATCAGGCAGCGATTACTTCTTTGAAAAACGCGCAACAGGAGCTTGTCGAAAAAAAACAATCGCTGGAAGCGTCAATGGCTGAAATGGAACAGCTGAAAAGTGAACAGCAAGCTTTATTGGCCAGCCAGCAACAAGTTGTGCAGCAGCGTGAAGCCTTACTGAATCAAAACAAAAATATTTTGGAAGACTACAAAGCGGAAGCGGCAAAACAAGAACAAGCCGTCAAACAATTGGACGCGGAGCTTGCGGAAATTGCCAGAGTGCGTGCCGAAGCGGAAGCGCAAAAACGCGCAGCGGAGCAGGCTGCCGCAGCCGCCGCCAATCCAACAGCGCCAGCGCCTTCTGCACCTTCGGCCAGCGGTTTTATTTGGCCGGTTGATAATCGGGAAATCACTTCATATTTCGGTTATCGCGGTTATGAAGCGACCGGCGGTGTAGGAACAGCGGATCATGACGGATTAGACATTGGGGCGTGGACTGGTGAGCCCATTTACGCTGCCGCGGCTGGAACTGTTACCCTCGCGTGTGAGTATGGCGGATACGGCAATTGTGTCATCATCGCTCATGACAACGGGTATTCTACTCTTTACGGGCATCAAAGTTCCATTGCGGTTTCAGAAGGACAACGCGTCAATCAAGGCGATGTGATCGGATATGTTGGATCCACCGGTTGGGCGACAGGTCCGCATCTTCATATCAGTTTTATCGACGGCGCCGGAAATTACGCGGATCCATTGTCTTTTATCAACCCTTGATTCGACATCATCATATCATCGTTTGATTCTGTTAATCATTTATATTTTAATTGCTTAATATGAATATAAAATGCGGAGAGGACATTTGTTCTTTCCGTTTTTTATTGTATAATATATTTTACGCTTATTGAAGCGAATGATGATTGGTAAAACGAAATTGACAATTCTCATTTACTTTCTATTCGCTTCAAATGTATTGAGATATCAACGCCGACTTTTTCTCACCTTCAATGCAAACTAATTTTATGGAGAAATTATGAAAAACAAATTTACCAAGCAATTATTGATTTTTACATTGATTATCGTATTAAGTAACGCAGCGACGTATTTGCTGACGGTTAATGGTTTTCTCAATTTTTCGTCAACCCAATTCATCGGTGTGCCATCAAGACTTGATACCGCGAAAGTCAAAAAACTTTTTGAGGCGGAAAATCTGATCAACTCAAAGTTTTACCAAAAACCCGATGAAAACAAATTGCTTGAAGGCGCGGTAAAGGGCATGTTTAAAGCTCTGGAAGATGAATACAGCGATTATTATACGCCGGAAGAGTTTTCCAAATTGATGGAAGAGTCTACCGGTGAATATGAGGGCATCGGTGTGGTTGTGTACGCCAACGAGGCAAAAGATACCGTTGTTTTGCAGGTGTTTGAAAATACGCCGGCCGCGGAAGCCGGTATTCGGATGAATGACAAAATCGTCAAAGTGGACGGCGAGGATGTTCTCGGAAAAGGAACGGATTACACCGTCTCAAAAATGCGAGGTGAAGCCGGCACCGAAGTTGAGGTGACCTTTGAGCATGATAACGGCGAACAGGTTACCAAGAAACTCAAACGCGCGAAAATCAATCAAGACAGTGTGAGCGCTGAAATGCTTGACGGCGGAATCGGCTATATTCAAATCAATGAATTTACAACCCAGACCGGACATCAATTTGATGATAAACTTTCCCAATTGGAAAAGCAGAATATGAGCGGTTTGATCGTCGATTTACGGTATAACGGCGGCGGTATCGTTGATGACGCGGTGCATGTGGCTAATCGGCTTCTCGGCGACGGGGATGTTGGCTATCATGTCGATCAAAACGGAAATCGCATTGATTATCAAAAAGGCGACGGAGCAAAATACAATAAACCGGTGGTGTTTTTGGTTAATGAGGGAACGGCATCCGCTTCGGAAATATTGGCCGGGGCTGTTCAGGATGACGGTCTCGCCAAACTGGTGGGCACCAAGACTTTCGGAAAAGGCGTCGTTCAGGAACTCAGTACATTTTCCGACGGATCGGGGTATAAGATTACAACCGAGACTAATTTTACCCCGAAAGGTCACGCCATTCATAAGGTGGGTTTAACACCGGATGTCAACGTGGAGCTGTCGGAAAAGCCGGAAAACTTTTACACCATGTCCCGCGACGCGGATAATCAGCTTCAGAAAGCCATTGAGATCATCCGAAACGGACAGAAATAATAGCATGGCTTTTTTTATCCGCTTACGTTTTTCGCTGATTTAATCAACATCGCGGTTTAGGAAAAATGAAGATTCGTATCAATGTAACGGAGGTTATTGATGACCGACAAACCTTTTAAAGTTATTTCCGATTTTGAACCGATGGGAGATCAGGGACAGGCAATCGACAATATTTCAAAGGGCATTCACGATGGATTGAAGTATCAAACCCTTCTCGGTGTCACGGGATCCGGCAAAACCTTTACGATGGCCAAAGTGATTGAAGCGGTGCAAAAACCGACGCTGGTCATCGCCCACAATAAAACGCTGGCCGCGCAGCTTTACAATGAATTCCGAAGTTTTTTTCCGGAAAATGCCGTCGAGTATTTTGTGTCGTATTATGATTATTATCAGCCGGAAGCCTATGTGCCCAATCGCGACTTATATATTGAAAAAGACGCGTCCATCAATGATGAAATTGACAAACTTCGCCATTCGGCAACGGCAGCCCTTTTTGAACGGCGCGATGTGATTATTATCGCGTCGGTTTCCTGTATTTACGGTCTCGGCTCTCCGATCGATTATGAAAATCTGGTGCTCTCTCTACGCCCCGGGATGCAAAAGGACCGCGATGATATCATTCGTAAGCTGGTTGACATTCAATATGTCCGCAATGATATAGCTTTTGAGCGCAATACGTTTCGTGTGCGGGGAGACGTGCTGGAGATTTATCCCGCGGCGTCCTCGGGCAACGCTGTCCGTTTGGAATTCTTTGACGACGAGATCGAGCGCATTACTGAAATCAATACCATCACCGGGGAGATCAACGGGGAGCTTAACCACATTTCCATTTTCCCGGCATCTCACTACACGACAACGCCGGATAAGCTTGAATCCGCCATTGTCGGAATCCGAAAAGAGCTCGGCGAGCGCTATCAGTATTTTATCGAACACGATCAACTCGTTGAAGCGCAGCGCATTTTGCAGCGCACCAATTACGAT
>CACZTE010000045.1 GCA_902784045.1 uncultured Eubacterium sp.
ACTGCTGCCGTCTGTTGAGCCGTCATCAACCGCTATAATTTCTAGATTTTTCCATGTCTGACCGGTTATGCTGTCAAAACATTCAACCAAATAGGGTCGCTTATTATAGACGGGAACGATAATGCTGACAAGTGGCTCTTTTCCCTTTTTCCTCTTTACTTCTTTTAAATTATTATTGACCATCTGCTCACCATTTTAATTATTGTCATTTTACCAAGTTTAAACATTTCCAGTATTGTTCTTGAAAAGTAAATATTATATTTCGGGAGATGAAGAGAGAATGGTTAGACTATCATATGAAATCACACGATTCACAAACCATCTTCTTTTGCGTCTCTTTCGATGCCATCGTGTCCAAAGCATCCGCTTTCATACCTAGAATTACCATAGGATACAGTAAAGATGTGCTAACAAGCGCCTCAAAAATTCCCATGAACATAAAAGAGAACAAACAAAAAACAATGATTTGACTGTATACGCTCGTTGATTTGGCCAACATACGATCTGCTGTCAGATAGCCATACAATTGGATTATGATTAAAACGATACCCCCCATCATTCCATTATATAACAGATAATTGTGCGGATGCGAGTAATATTTTTCAACTTCGAACAATTCAAGATAATTTTGGGTGGTTAAATAGCCATAGCCGAATACCGGTTTAAGCAAAAACTTTTCGATAGACATATCCCATATATAGGTTCGACCATGCACGGTTAAATCCTTGTGAAACACTCTCTCAATAATAAACGAAAAAAGATGCTGCTGTCTGAAAACAACAATCACAAAAAACATAACGGCGACGAATATCAATCCGTTACGAAGAGTGAAAACTTTTGAAATTTTGCTGCTTTTGGTATGAAGACAAAAAAGACCCGCGGCGAAAACACAAAAGCCAACGCTGCTTGTCACAGATCCTAACAAAGAAAAAGTAACGGCGGCAGCCATCAATAACGCGGCCGTTCTAAAATCGAGAGTTCCTCCATTTTTGTATGACCGGATAACAGACATGACTAAAATGGGCAAAATCGTTCTGATCTGAATAGTCTTATAACCTAAAAACCAATTTGATTTATACCAATCGCTTATATAAAGACCGCCCGGGAAGAGTAGAATTGTAATTAAATTTACGTAAATGAGTATCTCAAAAATTGAAAAGCTATCAATGAGAACCTCCGGATCCTTCTCAAGCCACAGATTAAAAATCAGACACATCGCGATGGAAGGCATTTCTGTCCTAAACCAGGCCATGATATTTTGCGGATTTTGAACGCAAGTATTAATAAACACAAAGCCGTACATCGCGACTATCCACCAAAAAGGCATTGTGAACGCCTTGGTTTTGATGGTCAACAACACCACGATGATAAACGCGGCAAATCCTAAAACAATATATATCCGATTGATGAATCTGAATCTCACGAGATACGTGGGCTCGACCAAAAAAAACATGAGCAGCGCCAATAAAACCCTGTTATGAAAAATATTCAATCTTTGATTCATCGTCGTTTCCCTCCATGCTTGACACTGTGTAAAAGGACACGGCGCTCAAGCTAATTGTCTCTCTGTATAGTCGCTTATCCGTTAAATCGTAGAAATGAATTTTTCGATAGACTTGATCATTTCATCGGTATGACTTTGATAGCTTTTGTATTCCTTTTTTTTCACTGCTTCTATGGCTTTCCAAATATCATCACAAACTTGACATTCACAAATGATATTAAGCTTTCGCAATTGCTGAACAAGTTGTGTCTGGTGATCGTCCACATGTTCTCCGTATTTGGCGCGTCTGGCAATGGCAATGACTTTCTTGCCTTTTTTAATCGCTCCGATTATCGCACCGCTTCCTCCATGGGTAATCACCACATCGGCCTTTTCTTGCAACCGGTCAAAGGCCTCACGATCCAAAAAGGCCTGATGGGAATAATGCTTCGGTTTATAATCACTGGCGCCGGTCTGTGCAAAGATGTCGTCTTTAATTTTGCCCTCGGCCACCTGTTCGTCCACCGCTTTCAGGAGTCTGTTAAACTGAAATTCCTGAGACCCCAGCACAATCATAATCATTGCTTCTCCTTATTAATAGATGCCGCCGAGATAGATGGCATTCGGATAGACGGATTTCATCTGCGGCCATTGCACGTAAAACTGATCGGCAAAACGATACATGAGCTTTCCCGTTCGGGTCGGGGCGTCAACCATGGCGAAAGACTCAATGTAAATGAGTTTTTTCCCAAACATTTTGGCCAGCAGGCCAATGGGAATGGATGCCATGACCCCTGTCGTGATGACCACGTCGGGGCGTTCTTTCAAAAAAGCGCGAAGAGATATCCATGCGTTTTTCAGCATGTCTATCGGAAAATCCCACTTTTTCCTGTTGGTTTGATGAAGATAATATATTTTTTGGTTTTCTACAGGTGTTGTGTAGGCGGTTTTCTCAGTCATGATGAAACTGTCATATTGATCCATCAGCGGCTTTAGCATGAGGATTTGTTCGAAATGACCACCGGAAGACGCGGAGAAGCAGAGTTTCTTTTTTGTTTTTAACATC
>CACZTE010000046.1 GCA_902784045.1 uncultured Eubacterium sp.
CTCCCCCAGTTCTTTAATGCTGAGTTCAGGCTGAAGCACACGCAATTTTGCCAAAATCTGAACACTTTCCGGCATTTCGTTTAAAACACCGGCTTTTTCCAGTTTTTGGATATCTTCGATTTGTTTTTGTGACGCCGCAGTTAATTTCTCGACATTGGCTAAATCGCAATTGGTCCGTCTGTTGACACCGTTTCGCATAGATTTGATCACACGCACATTTTCAATTTTTAGCAAGGCTTTGGGCGCGCCGATCAGCCCTAAAAAGGTGACAATACTTTCGCTCTCTTTGATATTCAAAATGGAAAGCAGTTTTTTATCATAAACAGATGACCGGATATCGTATGCCTTTATGCGTTCGGAAATACTAAACAAAAAAGAACGATGACGACCCGCCATCTCAAGCCTGTATGTTTTGTTGGGATCGCTGATGGAACCGCAGGCCAAAAACACACCGCGAAGGTAACTTTTTAAGAACCGTTGTTTGGAAAGAAACACAACGGGAATATCAAATTCACGTTTGGTTGTAATCATCCGCAGAATGCGTGTATCTTTCAGAATGACAGCGGTCTTATCAGGGTCATCGCAATGCAGGCAATAGGCATGCCGCTGACCGAATTGTTTATGACCGTCAATATGCACGCGAAGTTTAATCCCGTACAAATCCTGACAAAAACGATACAGCCGGCCGGCGACAACCGCCGTTTCCGTCCGGAAGAAAAAAACCGGTTGATTGTCTTGATCCATATTGATGACCGCCGATGCTGTGAGCATGCCCGCAAGTTCCGCCCGGGCTGTACCGTCATCGAGCATTTGTTTGGGTGAAATGGCAGCTAATTCGCGTTTGACATCCCCCGAAAAACTCATAGGCCCTCCTTTCCGCACAAAACATCCAAAGTGACGATTGATTTGAATTAATAAGCGATTCGACCTAATTCCGTATAAAGCTTAAATATCTTTTGAGCCAAATAATCCGCGTCATGACGGACTTTTCCGCCTTCCTGAACGGCAAATTCATCAATGATATAATGATACTCGGGAATGGATTCTCCCAGCGTAACAGGACGTGATCCCATCTGCTGATAACGCATGATAATCTCTTTGTCAAAATCACTTTGGTTGGCAATGATGAAATTAAAAATCGGATGCGCGGCGTCATAAAAACGTTGATGTTTCTCAATGGCGCGGATATGATCATTTTGGGAATAACCGATGGTCTCTCCAGGCTGGGTCATGATGTTTCCAATATAATATTTGCGCGCGCGGCTTTTCAAAATCGCGTCTTCAACGCCATCAACCAAAAGATGAGGGATAACGGATGTATAAAGACTTCCCGGCCCAAAAATGATGATATCGGCTTCCAAAATGGCTTCGACGGTTTCCGGCAGCGCGACCGCCGGCTCTTTTAACGACACCTTTGATATCGGTGATTTATAATTAATCGCTGCTTTGGGAAGCTCGGATTCACCTTCTAATCGACGACCGTTTTCAAGCTCACCGACAAGAATCATATCATCCAATGTTACCGGAAGCACTCGTCCGCTGATTTGAAGTACGTCGGAGGTGCGTTTGACGGCATCGTAAAAATCGACGCTGATGCCATCCATCGCCGCCAAGAAAAGATTCCCGAAACTGTGTCCCTTGAGCCCACCTTTGTCAAAACGGTAATTAAACAAAGACTGCATGACATTTTCATCATCAGCCAGAGCTAAAATGCAATTTCTGATATCGCCCGGGGGCAAAATACCGAGATCCTCACGGAGCATGCCCGAGCTTCCGCCGTCATCCCCGACGGTGACCACCGCAGTGAGTCTGCTTGTGTATTTTTTGAGTCCCCGCAGAATGGTGGAAAGGCCGGTACCGCCGCCAAAGGCAACCACTTGCGGATTTCTGACTTTGATAATATCTTTTAATGTAAATTCCCGGATATATTCTTTAATTTCCATAACGTCTCCTTCTACAGGATCCTTATGCCTGTTCGATGATTTGAGGTCGCACTGTTGATCTAGTCCGACTTTTCGGGGGCTTATGTCGCCTCTCTGTCCTTTGTGATATCCCGGTGACTCACGCTTGTCGGATAACCTTTCGCGTGAAAATATTTTTCTGTCAAATAAGCGAAAGTCACGGATCGATGCTGACCGCCGGTGCATCCAAAAGCGATTTCAACATGCTCTTTATTGACATCGGCGTAACGCGGTAATACTGATTCAATCAAATCTGTTATCTTTTCAAAATACATCTTCGCAGCGTCAAAACTCATCACGTAGTCTCGAACCTCAGCATCATTACCGGTTTTGTCCCGCAATTCTTTTTTATAAAAGGGATTAGGCAAAAACCGAACATCGAAAACAAAATCCGCGCCGATTGGCATGCCATATTTAAAACCGAAAGACGACACATTGACGTGCAGTGGCTCGTCTGATTTGTCTTCGTCTAACAAAGCGTTAATTTCTTTTCTGAGATCCGCTGTTGAGAGCGCCGTTGTGTCGATGATGTAGTCCGCGTCATCGCGAAGGGGCTTTAACATTTGAGACTCGAGTTCGATGGAACGGCTTAGAGAGCCTGCTCTTGCGGCCAGCGGATGCATTCGTCTCGTCTCTTGGTAACGGGAAACCAATATAGCAGGTTCCGCTTCTAAAAACAATATATCGACATTTTTATTGTCGTTTTTAAAAGCGATAAGCGCCTCTTGAAAGGCCTTGTTAAAGGTTTCCCCCCGAATATCCGTGACGACCGCCAAACGGTCAATTTCGGAATCGCCAGAGCGGCAAAGGTCCACAAAAGTACGCACAAGCTGCGCGGGAACATTATCCACGCAAAAAAACCCAGCGTCTTCTAAGATATCTATTGCTTTTGACTTTCCTGCACCGGACATGCCGGTGACGATTAGTGTTTTCATCAAGCTCTCCTTACAGGTCGGTTATTAATCTTCCACTGCGTTGACAATACGGTTGACGGGTACGCCGGCATCAATGGCGATACGGATGGCTTTATCCACGTCAGCCACATGCGGAACACGGTGCGCGTCGCTGTTGATGGCAAACTGCCCGCCATAAGGCAAAATCGCTTTGAGCTCTTTGACGTTTAAATGATGATGTCTCGGATTAATTTCCAAAATGACATTATTTTTCGCTGCCTTTTTAGCAACGGTTCGAATATCAATCGGACACCTGTTTCCGGGATGCGTGATCATTTTGAGGGTGTATTTATCCATCATTTTAAGATAAGTGACCGTATTTCTCCTGCGCGTATTCTTTTTAAGCGCCGGAATCGGCAACAAAGCCGAAACCACGTTGCGTCCCAAAAAATTAAACAGATCTTTTACACTTTTGGGAAGGAAAGAATAATGAAATCCCGCGTAAATCCAATCGCAATACTTCTTTTCTTCTTCCTGAATATCAATCGTTCCATCGGCGCCGATAATATTGGACTCCACCGAAAGAAAAATATCGATATCGTCATATTTCTTATTAAGTGCGTCAATTTCATCGCGCATTTTTTTGAAGTTTTCTTTTTTGACGCCGTAAAACAAATGACTGCGGCCATGATCAGAAATGGTGATCGCCGAGAGGCCTATCTTTCGGGCCTGATTCACCATTTCTTCAATCGTCCCCAAACCATGACTATAGGTTGTATGGGTATGCATGTCATGAATAATTCTCATATTTCTCCTAATATAATCACTTCGGGTTCCAATTCGACATCAAATTGACGTTTCACTTCCGACTGAACATGTGAAATAACAGAAAGCACATCTTTTGATGTGGCTTTCCCCACATTCACAACAAATCCGCTGTGTTTTTCCGACACACAGGCGTCCCCGACACGATAGCCCTTTAAGCCGGCATCCTCAATGAGTTTGGCGGCAAAGTGGCCAGCAGGCCGTTTAAAAGTGCTGCCGGCGCTGGGATAATTCAGAGGTTGTTTGTCTCTGCGCCTGGTGTTGAGATCTTTCATCTCTTCTTTTATGATATTGTAATCGCCTTGTCTTAACCGCAAATTAACGGAAAGGACAATCCATTTATTTCTTTTAATCAAACTGTCCCGATAACCGAATTGGCATTCGTCTCCTTTTAAGATCCGAATATCGCCTAAATCATCCAATACTGTCACGCTTTCAACAATATCTTTCATTTCTCCGCCATAGGCACCGGCGTTCATCACAACGGCTCCGCCGATCGTGCCCGGAATTCCCGACGCGAAAGCCATTCCTTCAAGAGAAGCGTCCAAGGCGGCCTTTGCGCAGCGCGATAACAAAGCGCCGCTTTCACAAATAATCATTGTGTCTTTGACTTTTATATTGCTCATGGTGCGCGTGTTGACAATGATACCGCGGTATCCGCCATCGCTCACCAGAAGATTGGTACCGTTTCCGATTAAAAAGTAAGAGATGTCTTTCTCATCGGCAAAAGCCACAACGTTTTTGAGATCTTCTGTTTGATGAATATCCACAACCGCGTCCGCCGGGCCGCCGATTTTAAAAGATGTTAAAGATGCCATGGAAACGTCAAAATGGACATTTTCCTCTCCGGCAATCTGAATTAATTGATGACATTTTGTATCGTTCACTGACAATACCTCCGAATTTAGTGAAGTCATTATAGCACAGGATGAATATTCTCTCTGAATAATTATTCTTTTAAGATTATATTTTCGTGGAGGCAGAATACACTAAAATTCTTAAGTTGACAAGAATTTTAGAAATAAAAATATGTGCACACCAAGATTTTGTCATACCATGTCGCGC
>CACZTE010000047.1 GCA_902784045.1 uncultured Eubacterium sp.
ATTAAATAAATCTTTTGCGTCTTCCAAGTGTTTCTGGCAAAACTCTGTTTGCTCCGATTGCATTTTTTCAATATTTGCCAGACATTGTTGTTTTTCCCGTTTCAGTTTCGAAACAATATCTGACGGTTTTCCTTCATACGAACTGTTAAGCCCCGTCATTGGCTTAAATCCTACCGATCTTAAAATGCGATTCGTTTCTACTTCCAGTTCTTTAGGGGTAATAACTAAAAATACTTCTTCATGCTCTATATCATCAACATGAAAAATAACGGAAGTCACTGTATTGTAAATCCGTTTCAGGCGTTCAGCGTTCTGTTTGGGTACACTTCCTAAAGAATAGGTAAAATATGTCATACGATCCAATTCAGACATTTCAATATCGATATCGGATAAATAACTGTACGTCTCGATACTTTTTTCCAGATCAGCAAGTTTTTCTTTTTCCGATTGACTTCGTACAATGACATCATCAATAAATGAATCAAAAACGGACAAATGCTCTTTTGTTTCTTCTTTTGTCCAGTGCACTTTATCCAATTTCGGCACATCAAATTGTAATGAATCATTGTATAATTGCAATAATCTTTGCCGTTTTTTCTCCCATTGATTATCTTCGGCAACTTCTTCACCAGATTGCAAATAGGAGAATCCGATCATTTCTTTAATATTGGATTTACTGACCGGAAGCGTAAATCGACCGCTTTCGATTTCCTCCATCGCGCTGGCCATTTGGATATCTCCATACAAAAATATGTCTCGTATAAAATTGTCTGTGTATTCATTTGAACCGATGACATTCATCATCGTGACTTTTTCAATTGCCATCCGTAAGACCTTCTCTCTCTTCTTCGAATTGATGAATCAAAAAAGATTCTGTATCATCTTGAAGCATATGATATCTTTTGCTTTCTATAATAGATACGATATCGTTTATTTCGTATTCGATGAGACGAACAAAAGCAATCGCTTTACCTATCCCGGAATTGTCGGATAAGAACAACCGTTTAAACGCATAGAATAAATATCGCTCTCTTCTTCTTTCCATATAAAGATCATTACTCAACCCATGTGAAAACAGGAAAGCATAATCATCAAATTTAGGATCTTTGACCATCATCAAATAAGCTTCTATATTTTTTGAGCCAGAAAATTTCTCAATATCTGATGTTTCTACACGCAAACCACCTCGATAAGCATACGCTATCAGCTGTTCTCTTGGTAAATGATAAAACTTAATGTTGCGATAGAACCATATCAAATTAAGAATATCGACTTCTTTTCGAAAAACTTTAATCAATGATTCTTTTGATTTTTGTCCGGTCACTTTTCGTAAAATGCGTTTTTGCTCATCATAATAATATCGTTCCAGACTTTTTTCTATATCGTACAAATCAAGATTTGTTGTCAACGAAGGATAGATTTCTAAAACACGGTAAAAATCCGTATTCGTAAGCTTTTTTTTGAAATTATCCCAAGTAGATGCCGAAATCAAAGATTGAACTGGTAGCGATGTATGTTTTTGCGCAGTATAAAGAAAATCATTCACGTTAGAAAGATTTCCTTCCCTCATCAGTTTTCTAATCATTGTGATGAGATTTTCAACATCTTGTTTTACAAAAAAAAGCTGTAGCAGTTTTTTGTCATCTCCGCTTGTATAATGCATCAGTTTTTCAATAATTAAAATACGATGTCTGTTTAAAGCATTTTCAACTGTTTCCCGATGCAGATGAGTAGAATCAACATCCGATAGATAGTCGCCATATACGGTATGATTGCACAAAAACTGAAACAGTGAATTAAAATCCTGTGCTTTAATCATTTGTCTATATTCATTATCTGAGAGCATAGATGCACGCATTGCCTGAATCTTTGTATTTAAACATGCATATTGACTATTTGGCATCGCACACGACCTTTACTGTTTTAGTAACATCTCAATGACTTCATCAGCAAAATCATATTTGTTTGCTTCATAAAGCTCCTTTAATTGAGACATACTTGTCTCGGCGCTATCAAGCGTTGCTTGTCTTTCAGATTTTGCCTTTTCGATTTCTATATTATAATTTCGGCGGTTCGTCTCCTTAACTTGATTTAATGTCTCGTCTCGGGTTTCACGTATTTCAATTTTAGTTTCAGAGGCGATTTGTTCAGCTTGACTTTTGGCGTCTTGAATGATTTCATTCGCCTGTTTGTCAAGATCTATAATTCGACGAATCACATTGGTTGTTGAACTATCCATAATTCCTCCTTATGATTCATTCATCTTACTATATTTCAATTATATCACAAACAAACCTGTGCCGAAACACAGGTTTGTTTTTTAGAAGAGATATAGAGAAAAATTTTAGTTTCCTCCCGCGCCCGCAACTCCTCCATTGCCTCTGGAAGAAGATTGCATATTGAATGAAAAGATGCGGAATTTCCCATTAGAATCACGTTGAAATCCTACACGCGCGATATAATCATCTTTGATGGTTAAAGGAACAGCACACTCAGCATTTTTCGCGATTTCTTCCGGTTCACCCACCGAAACGGGTGTTGATACATCCGTATAGGTTGAAATGTTGTACGCCGTATAAGCACCTAAAGAATCATCTGTTCCGCCGTTAATAACGCTGTCTAAACTTGATGCAAAGCTGTTTGTAGTCAAGGTCTTTGCGGTATTAAAATCTTTTTTAAAGCATGCAGTATAAAAAGTCGTTGCGTCTTTTTTCATCGCGTCAATTTCTTCCTGCGTGATACCTGTAGCAGGTGTCGATGTCGGCATAGGAGTGGGCGTAGATACTTGGGTTTTTAATACTTGTGTTTGTCCTTGGTTGTTTTGGTTAAGAAAAAACCAAGCACCTAATGTTCCTAAAATAATAATTGCCAAAACAACTACAGGAATAATTTTACTTTTCATAGTTTTATTACTGTCCTAATTCAGAAAATGCCTGATTCATATCGACCGGAGCACCAATCCCGTTGATTGCACCTCTGGAGGAATATTGCCATACATCAAAGTGATTTCCGAAAGTCGGTTGTGAATTGTATTGAGCCAGCCAAATTCTATAGCCTCTTTGTGCCAGACGGCCATAATCAATTTTGTTCGTAAACCAATTTAGATTTGCATATACCATTGGCTCATATCCCGCAGCTCTTATTTTATCGCAGAATGTAATGATCATGTCGGTTGTTTCAGCAGGTGAACGATTTCCTAAAGTCGCGCTGTCTTCGGCATCAAACGCAACTGGAAGATCCAAATGTCTGCCATTTAGAATACTGAGACAAAGATCAGCTTCAGCTGCAGCTTCAGGTACAGAATTGGCATAACTAAAATGATACACACCTACCGGAACACCGGCGCTTTTCGCACCGTTATAATTTTGGTTAAAAGCATAATCTGCTCTGCCGTTACCTGATCTTCCCCATCCGGCACGGAGAAATGCGAATTTGATTCCCGCCTGTTTAGCAGCTGCCCAGTTATTGCTATAACCATTCCATTCCGAAACGTCAATTCCGATATCTCCGGGATTAACTTTGCAGAGATGGTCAACAAAAGCGTTATTTCCAAGTTTTGGAGCGTTTTCAGATCCATTTGGCAATAATTTGACTTCTAATGCTTCCATCTTTCTGCTAATACTAGCAGATCCGGCTTGCTCGCCGTTTTTTGTCCAATCAAGCCATCCAAACCCTTCAACATAGGCTCTGTAATAGACCTCGTATAAATGACTCTCATTACCGGAAACATTGATTTTAATTGATTCAACACGTAAACTTTGACCAGTCGTACCTGAGATTTCTCCTTCATTGACCATTCCTTGCCAACCGATGTTTTGTACATGGGCACAATAGGATAAATTGACATCGGCCGTATCATCGGATTTGTATAGTTTAATTGCCTCAACTCGTTTTCCGCCACCGGGTTCTCCCGAAACGTTTTGAACGACTGCGTCTTTCCAACCGTCATTTTGCATATGGACTTCGCTGACAGCTTTAGATGTTTTAAGTGGTTTTTTTTCGCCTTTATCAAATACCGTATCTTTTGGAAGGAGTTTGATTTCGATGGCCTCTGTCCGCATGGCATAACCTTCTGTTCCAGCGGTTTCTCCGTTTTGAGCCCATCCAAGCCAACCGAAATTTTTGACGTGAATGCGGTAAAAAACATTATATTGAGATGCTTTTTCTCCGGTTAAATTAATCTTTAAGGCTTCAACTCTATAGGATTGACCGGTCGTTCCGGCGGTTTCTCCATCGGTGACATCTTGCTGCCAGCCGATGTTTTGTACATGAGTGGAATACGATAGGCCGACACCGTCAACATTGGATTTAATTTCCAACGCTTCAAGTCGTAAACTTTGACCGGTCGTACCGCAAAGTTCGCCATTTTTTACCCAATCCTGCCAACCGATATTCTGAGAATGACCGCGATATTCAATCGGACTGATGCCTAAAGCTTCCAGATCAGCCAAATCGCCTTTTTGATCACCCGAAGCTTTAGAATTTACAATTTTCGTTTGAGCCTTAGACGGATCATCGAAAACTGCTTTAACTTCAAAATTGTCAATCGGATCTATTGCCTTTAACCCATCAATTGTTTGAGTCTGACTCAATTGATAGACCCCGTCAGATAATCCAAGAGAAGCGATATCCGCTTTTCCGGATGCGTCGGTCTCAACACTCGCGACAACATTACCATTTGAATCACTAAAGTTGAATTTCGCGCCTTTTATTGGCTCGCCTTCTGACGTGACAACTAAAAGTGATTGGCCAGTAGTCGTTCCAGAGCCCAAAGAGTTCTCAACCGCTTTAATGCTTCCGGAAAAGATCAGAAGCGCGGTCATCGACAACATCGATATTAATAATAGCCACTTCCAATTTCCTGTTTTTATTTTCTCCATATCATCCTCCATGCGTATCTCTTCCTCTGAAAAAATAAAATTAATTATATTGTTATATTATTTTACATTAGAAAACTACTCTAGTAAAGAAAAAACAGAAATTTAAGATATTAAAAATAAGTACAAAATTTCGTTTTCGACGCAAAAACTCAATTAATGCATTATGTTTTTCTAAATAATTAAAAATTTATTTCTTTTCGTATCTTATTTTTATTCGAGCATTACAAATCATTTTTTCTATCTTTATTCTCAAAAACAAAAATCAGAAAAACTAATCGGCAAAAACAAAAAAATGATTGACAATCAATCTAAAGAAGATTATTATATCAAAGGTAGCCGTATGGCCAAGCGGAGAAGTATCGAAGTGGTCATAACGAGCCGCACTCGAAATGCGGTTGTCCTTTTTGGGCACGTGG
>CACZTE010000048.1 GCA_902784045.1 uncultured Eubacterium sp.
CATATCTTTGAGAAAATCAGATAATTGTCATTCCATATTTGCATTTGATTTTAACGATAGAAGGTGCTAAGATGAATTTAAAATAGAAAAAATCAGGAGGTAATGTTGTGAAAACACCACTTGAGCCCTTCCTTATGGTTAATCCTAAATCTTATCTCTACGGTGAGGCGTCCTTAGATCTCGCCAAAGCAGCTGACCAAACTGTTGCGGAGACAGGCCTGACCATTTTCTTTACTTGCCCTTATCCGGATATCCGTATGATTGCCGAGCAAACCGAGCATATCATTGTTACTGCTCAGAGCATGATGCCTTTAAAACCTGGTCGGGGAATGGGTCATTTGCTCCCTGAAGCCATCAAAGCTGCCGGGGCCGGAGCCGTAGTATTAAATCATGCGGAAAACCCTTTGACCTTCCATGATCTTTACGAAAACATCAGGCGCGCGGCAGAATTGAATATGATCAGCATTGCCTGTGCCGACAGTGTTGCCGAAGCCGAAGTTTTGGCTATGATGCGCCCTGATGCCATTCTCGCCGAACCTACCGACCTCATCGGTACCGGTGTTGCGGCGGATGACAGCTATATTGACGGTTGCGTATCCCGCATCAAAGCCGTAGATTCTCATATTGCTGTTATGATCGGTTCCGGCATCACCACCGCTGCTGATTGCTATAATGTCATCCTTCACGGCGGAGACGCCGCCGGCTCAACTAGCGGTATTCTCAATGCCCCGGATCCAAAAGTGCGCATTCGGGAAATGGCCGAAGCCGTGTGTCGCGGCCTTAAAGAAACCGGCAGAATGGTTTGATTTGACGATGGATCGTTCGTTTCATTGCTGGTTGTAAAATTATTTCCTCTTAAATCATCAGTTAAGCATCTGAGCACAAAAGAATTGATTGACGATTGGGTGCACCACAAAAGGCGCAATAAGCATAATCCAACGGTAGCATTTGGATGCGGATAATCAGAGCGGCCAACAAACTATTTCATCACATTAAAAATTGATGTAATCTTTAGTATATCAACAATTGACGAGGAAGCGATTAAGACTCGAATTGACCACCTTAAAAATACAAAATGAGAGTGTAATCATTAAATAAGTTACGCCATAAAAAGAATGTAGCGGACAGAAATAAAATTCAAAAAAGAAGGCCTTGTTAGTAAATGATAGAAGCTGCGAAAAACCCGGCGGGTGCCGGGTATAACTGCGTGCTATTTAAGATACCTATGGTGTGACGGGGTCATCCTCTTCAAAATGATTTAAAAGTCTCGCAGTGTTCAAATCGGTAATCAGCACGTTGATATAACCGCCGGCTAAGGCGCCCAAAATGGCGGACACCTTGTTTTCGCCGCAACACATCGCGATGGAATAAGGGACGTTTTTTAAGGTTTTGACATTAATCCCAATCACCGTCTCATTGTATTTAAAACGCTCGATATTGCCGCTCTTGTCATAAAGATTCATGCAGATATCACCGCAGATTTTCTCGTCGGCAATCTCTCGCAGCATATCGTGGTTAAAATAGCCGGTTTTAAAAATGGTTGAATCCGGCGTTGGCGCCCCAATGCCCATTAAAGCAATGTTCATTCGGCTTGCTTTTTTAAACACGCGCTTGATGCTCGCTTCTTTCATTAGTTCAGTTTTGGTTTTGATGCGGGAGACCATAGCAGGCGCATGAATGGGCAGATAATTTCCGCCGAAATTGGTGGAGAGCCCCTCGGCAATGGTGTTGCTGTGGAGGTTGTTGGCCAGAATACCGATGCCTCCAATCATCGGGACAAAGGTTACGCCGGAAAAAATCTTTTGTTGGGGATAATTCAGAATTTTGGCCAGAGTTGAACCCATCGATACCCCCACGATATCTCCGTCCCGCAAAATACGAGCAAGATAGGCGGCGCCGGCTTCGCCGATGGCTTCCTTAGTGGTGTCGACATCTTCGGCGGTATCTACGATAAACACCTCTTTAAGACCTAATTTATCTTCCAACTCCTGCTCCAACTGATAATATTTTCGACCGGTGATGTCGTTCACCGTAATTTGAACAATGCCCGTTGCTCTGGCAGATTTGAAGAGTTTGGAAATGGTCGGTCGGGAGATCGTAAGCTTTTCGGCGATTTCCTGTTGACTCAAATCCCGGTTATAATACAAATCGGCCACCCGGAGCATCATGCGTTGATTGTCAATCATATTCTTTTTCATTTGTTTGCTCCTAAAAAAATCAATTTTATTTTAGTGCATTTCCAAGGGAAAAACAATTAAATTATTTTTCATTTGTAAAGAATCATGGACAAAAGACATTTTTTTCGGCTTTGACAGGGCTTTCGGAAAAAATATGAAAAAACTATAATTGATATTTAATGAATCAAGTCTATAATAGTATCAGAGATAAATGAAAAAAATGCATTGACTTTAAAATCGTGCGGCGAATTGAGCAAAAAATCTTTTGTTCACAGAGAGCACAATGTCACCCGTTTTTATTGATTCAAGAAAGAGGTAAAGATCAATGATTAATCTGATGTCCAAATTGCAAAAGCTGGAAGACGAAGGCAACCCAATTAAAGCCAGCATTGTCGGCGCCGGACAGATGGGTTGCGGCATGGCAGCACAAATGACCAAAATGAAAGGCATGGATCCTGTAATTGTCGTCGATGTTGTTTTGGACAACGCCAAACGCGCGTATCTCAATTCCGGATACACCGAAGGTGTTGACTTTGTGGAAGCCGAAACTGTTGCGGAAGCCAACAAATTATTGGCGGAAGGCAAATTTATTATCACCAAAAATAACGAAATCGCCACCAAATGCGACATCGTTGACTGCGCTGTCGATGCCACCGGCGTGCCGGAAGTCGGTGCGAAAGTCGCGATGGACGCCATCAATGCCGGCAAGCACATCTGTATGCTCAATGTGGAAACCGATGTCTGTATCGGACATATACTATATAAACTCGCGCAAAACGCCGGTGTGGTCTACACGGGCTCCGCGGGGGACGAACCCGGCGCCGTCGTCGAAATGTACGACTATGCTGTCGCCATGGGTTTTGATGTCAAAGTTGTCGGTAAAGGCAAAAACAACGCCATTGATCTGGAATGCACACCGGAAACCGTCGCGGAAGAAGCGCATCGCCGCGGCGCGTCTCCCAAAATGATCTGCTCTTTCAAAGACGGTACCAAAACCATGGTGGAAATGACCGCGATGGCCAATGCCACCGGTTTCAAACCCGATGTTGTCGGCGCCCACGGCGCGTCTTCCGACGTTGCCGGTTTAAATGATGTCTTAAGTCTCAAAAGCGAAGGGCGCGGCGGTGTCCTAAATAGTTACGGCGTCATCGAATATATCAACGGCGTGGCGCCAGGCGTGTTTGTCATCGTCGGCACCGACCAGCCCGATGTGGCGGCCGAAATGGAATACGTCAGCATGGGTAAGGGTCCCAACTACACGCTGTATCGTCCCTATCACCTTTGCTCGCTGGAAACCCCGATGTCTGTCGCTAAAGCCTGCATTGATCATGAGCCCACGTTGATTCCTCGTTTCGGCCGAGTCGCCGAAACCATTACCGTCGCCAAAAAAGACATGAAGGCCGGCGAATATCTTGATGGCATCGGCGGCTATACCATCCGCGGTACATTTATGAGCGCCGAAGACGCCGACGCGCGAAACGCCCTGCCCATGGGTCTCGTCGATACAAAGACTGTTCTCACAAAGGATGTCAAAAAAGGCGAAGTTCTGACTTACGATCACGTCAAACTGAATAATGACAGCCTTATCGTTCAGCTTCGTAAACTTCAGGACGCGTTGTTCATCTAAAAAACA
>CACZTE010000049.1 GCA_902784045.1 uncultured Eubacterium sp.
TGACTATCAGGCTCAATGCGAATAAGAGATATCCCACGAATCAAAAGCATAAGATTAATCCATCCGACAACCATGATTAAACGTCTAGTCAATACTTTTGAAAGTAAGGTCATTGTTGAAAGCCATGCGGGCCATGGTACGATGAGTCTCGAAACAAATATCAAGAAAAGAAAGAGCAATATGATGGTCAAACCGTCTTTCTTCTTTTTTTTGTATAGCACATAGCACGCCATCAAAATTCCCAATGGGAAAAAATCATAGAGAAAAGCTTCTTCACATACATTATTTACAAGATCATTTTCCTTAATAGGAAAATATGTAGAAAGTGGATAATTAAAGAGGCTTAAAAATCCTTCTCCTCCGTTTTCCAGACGATCACCCGGATAAGCTGTATGTAAAACAGATTGAATGGCCTCCCATGATTGCATGATAATATGGGCAGATATCGCAACTAAAATTAAAGCGCCCACCCCTAGAAACAAACCGTCAATGACCGAGATATGAATAGCTTTTCTTTTTGTGAAAATCACCCAGACAAAAAGAGCGAAAAAGATAAAAGCCAGAGGGATTTCCCATGAGGGATAAAGGGTAAAAGCGTAGATGCCTGCACAGATAAAAAAGCCGAGGGAATAGCAGACTTTTTTCCATATAGCCTCATGATCATCGATATAACGATCTGTCAACACAATCATCATTTGCCCGGCAACCAGCATTTCTACCAGTCCGTTGACGGAAAACCACCATTGAACAACCGGTGAAAAAGTTAGAAGCGTAGCGTAAACGACCGAAAGCACTCTTTGGTCTTTGGTTAAAAACCGTCCGAACTCAAAAGATACCAAAAATAGCGCAATAACTCTACCGCACCAGAAAAAGGCCATACCCTGTCCCTCATTAAGGAAAAGATAACCGATTTGAAAAGGGCGGAAAATCATGGCGATATCCTTAACTGCTTGACCATAAACGATAAAATAATCTGTCGGAGTTGCCCGGAGAAGCGGATTAAAATAAGAAAAGCTACCCATGGGATTTACATATTGGGATATGGCCATAGGGGTAAAGACTCTCCATTCATCAGTACGAATAAACCGATTAATACCGATTAAAGGTTTGTCAGCTTCTCCACCTACCACAATACCCCAATTACCAAAAGACGAACCGTTGATTTCAAAACCTACACAAAGGATTAAAGCAATGCCGGCAATGATAAATCTGTATTTAAATAAATAAAAGCAAGTCTCTTTCGGGTAAAAAAACACCGCAAACAAAACGACTAAGGCAACAGCAAAAACCAAAAGCCATTCTTTTATCCGGATTATTGTTAACAGGTTTGAATGGAGTAATTCAAAACCAGTCACGCGGGCTTCCAAAAGCGCAAAATAAATTCCCAACGCAAAAGCTGCAATCACAGCTACGGCGAGGATAACGGCAATCTTCAGCAAAAAGCACTTTTTATCTTCCTGATAAATTGTCATGATATTTTTTATTTCCATGTTACACACCTTCGTTTTAAGACATGTTGCCATCGCCATACAATAACGCCGTAACAAAACGCATTCATTTTAATCTAAATTTATAGAAAAATCACTTTTAAGTCTGGTCAAATTTGGGTTGTAAAACGGATCGTTTTCTATATATTTCGACCATTTCTCTTTGAGCATATTCACTTCTCCGGTAAAACGTCTTTTCTTTTCGGGTGTATCTTCATATCCTCGAGATTTTGATTCAAAATGATATAATTCCGCTTCTGGCGTCCACACATTGAATAACCCAAGTTCATATATTTTTAGGCAAAGATCAATATCGTTAAATGCCACAACAAATTCTTCTGTAAATCCGCCAACTGTTTCAAAAACATTACGTCTAACCATTAAACAAGCACCTGTTACAGAAAGATAATTGCCCGTATATGCTAATCTCCCATAATAGCCTGCTGAATCTTTTGGAAAATTATAGTGAATATGACCGGCTCCTCCACCAATTCCAACAACGACACCTGCGTGTTGAATCGTATCATCAGGATAATAAAGTTTGGCACCGACAGCACCAACATGAGGCATTTGCGCGAGAGCAACCATACGCGTAAGCCAATCCCCATGAATAACTTCTGTATCGTTGTTCAGGAAAAGCAGCATGTCACCATCAGCTTTTTCTACTGCAAGATTATTAATACGTGCGAAATTAAAGGGGATATCGATGCGTTCGATTTTAACACGATCAGGATAATTATTCGTGTAATAATCGAACAATTCGAAAGTTTCTTTTTCCACACTTCCGTTATCAGCAATGACGATCTCATAATCGGCGTACTCTGTCTTTTCAAGAATAGAATCAATGCAGGTTCTAAGATAATCTGCACCATCGCGGGTCGGAATGATAATCGAAACCAAATGTTTATCTTTGATTGCATAATGCACATGATAATAACCATGCAAATTGCTTTTTATGACGTCGCCCTCAATGTTTCGGCGTTTCAATGCATCTCTCAACGCACGTATTCCTGCGTTTTCCGTCAGGTCTCGGATGGTTGAATTTCGGGGAGGTTTGTGTTCTTCAGCACGATAGTGATAAATCACTCTCGGCACATGCCCAATCCGGTCTGTCTTTTCTGTCACACGCAAAAGCAGATCATATTCCCCTATTCCTTCAAAACCAATGCGAAAGCCGCCAACATCATCAATCAAGGATTTGCGATAAAAACAACCGTGGCGAATATAATTACAGCTCATCAGACTGTCCGGAGCCCAATCGGTTTTAAAATAGGGCGTTTTACGCTTGTCGATAGCAAAAAGGTTATCTTCATCACCATAAATGATATCTGTTCTCGGATGGGCATTAAGATAAAGGACCGCTTCTGCCAAAGCATTGGGGGCAATTGTGTCGTTACCATCCAAAAACAGCACAAACTCTCCTTTCGCAAGAGCGACACCATCATTACATGCTCTGGAGAATTGACCGTATTTTTTTCGCCGAATCGCTTTAATGCGCGCATCTTTGGCGAGAAGGGCATTGATGGTCTTAGGTACGTTATTTAAAATAGAGCAGTCATCGATAATACAGATTTCCCAATTATCGTAATATTGTTCCATTACTGACTGTACGGAGCGGGTCAGATGTCTTTGTGTCACGTTCCGAACGGGAATGATTACAGAAATCAGAGGTCTTTCCGAAATGTCTTTAAGAACGTCGGCATAGTTTTCAAGCGTTTCTGTTTCGTTAATAGCAATCCATTGTTCATAAAAATAATCCGTATTGGTAAACCGTCGTGCAAGGCCTTTAATTGATTCCTTAACCCCGTTGCGTTTGAAATATTTTTCGACCTTTTGATACATTTCGTAATATTTTCGGCTGGGATTTCCTTCTTCCATCAGATGGGAATAGCGTTTATTCAAGTCCAGAATAACTTCTTCAATCTCTCCGCCTTTTTTAAAAGTGATGAAAAGCACCCCTTTGAATTCAGTGACTTTAATTGTGATGTAAAAGCCGCATTCTGCGTCATCAGGAAGATGATAAATTGGATTGACATCATTTCTCGGAACCTTTTCAATTTGAACATCCTCGATAACGGGATTATCCTCAACCTGAATGTCCGCGACTTCATGAGTAGCGTTATTGATTGCCCATCCGAAAACTGTCAAGGTTTTCTCTTCCGTATTTCTGCCGACACTATCGACATATATGATTAAAATATCATCCATTTTTTTACCTCTAAGTCAATCAGAATCTCACCGATATTTTGATTGTAGAACGGATCTCTCCAAACATCGTCATTATGTTTTTCCATAAGTCGTCTTCCAATTTTATATCTGCCGTATCCAAAATCGGATTCGGTTTTCAAAACTGCATAAGGTGTCCAAATGACATTATATCCCGCTTCACGAACGCGAATACAGAAATCCAGTGCCGCATCTCTTCGAATAAAAGTATCATCGAAACCGCCAAGCTCACGGAAAACAGATGTTTTAACCATCATACCATTTAAAACCACAGCAAAGACCTGCTGACTTAAAATCAATCGGGAGAAATAACCAAGATGATCAGGCTTACTTGAGCGACCATACAACACATTAAAGCACTCTTTCCGATCTCCGAGAACTGCAATACCCGCCGAGGCAATCGTTTCTTGATAAACGATTTTGCCACCGGTAATCGCATCGTCGTCTGTTCGGAACTCGTCGAGATAGCAATTCAGCCAGTTGTCGTCAATCGGTAATGTCTGTGCATCCCAGAAGAACAGATAGTCTGTGTTTAAAGTCTGTTCTGAAAGGTCAAAACGACTATTTACGAGATCCAATCCGGGGTCGTAAATTATAGGCACATCACAATTGACATCGCAATCCTCAGGAACAACAAATTGAATATCAACATTGGGCGTCATACCAAAAAATGCCAGAATTTGTCTCTCAAGTCTTTTGATATTAGTAGTTTTTCGGCAAAGAACCACATTAACTTTAATGTTAGGTCTGGGCGCCATTTTAACGCGATAGGTACCGAATTGGGCACCGCGTTCAGCCACACCGTTAATACCTCTACGGGCAAGAGCTTTATTTAATGAATTTACACCTGATGTGTAGGCGTAAAGTTTTGCTTCAGGATCATCAGCCGTTGAGCCTTGTACTGAACGCCAATGATACAGGACCTTGGAAATATGTTTTATTTTTTTTGCTTTTTCAGTAGCACGAAGCACAAAATCGTAATCTTGTGCACCGTTCATTTCAGGATCCAAATACCCTACAGCATCGCGCAATTCTTTTTTCACCACGACAAAGTGAGTGATGTAATTGTGATTGAAGAGAAGTCTGTCGTTCCAATCAGATTTGAAAAAGACATTAAAACGATGGCCATAAGCAAACACCTTGTCCTCATCACTATATAAAAAGTCCGTATCGGGATCAAGGTTAATCTCCCGGGCGTTTTCGTACAGCGCAAAAGGCGCCAAAACATCATCGTCATCCATAAAAGCAATATAATCACCGGTGGCCATGTCAATAGCTGTATTGGTCGCTCTCGAAATATGGCCGTTTTGTTCACGATAAGTCACCTTGATTCTCTTATCTTTCGCAGCATATTCGTCGAGAACCCGCTTAACATGAGGAGAAGGAGAGCAGTCATCAGCCATACACAGTTCCCAATAGGGATAATACTGCGCCATTACCGACTCAATGCAGGCACGAAGCCAGGGCTCTTCCACGTTATAGACAGGCACAACAATGGAAAAAACCGGTTTGTGAACCATAGCGTCAATATCGGCATTGACCGCTTCAGTATCGTATACTTCATGGTTTCTTATCCAAGCATCGTAAACATCGGCGTTTAAACATTCAATCAAGTTACCGGTACGCTTCACAGCTGTCTGTAGATCCGCGTAAAGATAGGTTTTAGCAAAAACCTTTCCAAGATCCTTTGTAAATTTGACATAATCGATGAGATGAATCGGATAATGCGAACCTTCTTCATTGGTGAGCACACACCACAGTTGATTAGGATTACCCTTGTACGTTAATTTGATCTGGAAACCAAGAGCAGTATCTCGTGGTAAATTCAAAAGAGCATTGGCATCTTGACGAATACGGGGCACACAAGAAACGTTTTCGACCTGTTCTGAAAAAAATCCTAAATTCAATGATTTTTTTGTCTGTGGATCCACACTCCAACCGTCAATCACGCACGTATTGGTTCGAACGTCAACAAAAACGTCATCAATATTGCAATTGAAATCAGCGAAAGCGCGTTTAATTCTTCCTTTGTAGTGTTCCAAAAACAATTTGCGTGGATTAAATTTTTCATTATCTATAATATAAACTGCCATTGTTTTTTCCTTTACTTCTTTTTTAACTTACGACGCGCTTTAAGAAGCGGTTCTGTCATTTTATAAGGCGCACTGTTTTGAATGTGATACAACTGTTCACGAGTTCGCAGATACTTCCCTTTATAAATATCTCTTTCTTGTTTGACTTCTGAGATCTTTCGTTTGTCATCAGTCTCTATAGCATTCAAGGTGTCAATCTGGCGCTTCAGAGAAATCTTTTTAATCACACCGCTAACAGTCAAAATTCCGACGTTTTGGGAGACATTATCGATGATAATCTGAGGATCATCGTTACCGAACAGACATACTCCGTCCTTTTCTCGATAAGCGTTAGTACGATACTCAAGGTTCTCATTCGTGTCAGTGACGATTTGTATTTCGGAAATCTCACAGGCTCTGTTCACAGGATCAACTCGCAAAGTATTGAGTTCCGAAACTGCTTCGCGAAGCAATGCGACATCGACAGTTATCTCAAAGTAATCATTTTTAAGATTAAAAGGAACTCTGACAATTGTTTCAGGGCTGAAATCAAAGTTCACACCGTAGTAAATTTCAGAGGTCGAATCAAAATCCGAAAGGAAACGATTGAGTGATGGTGTTTCATCGTATGTATTTTTGATATAGCGGTTTGATGCCGGATCACCCGCCACATAAACTTCGCCGAAATGATGTTCCCAAACTTCAAATTCATCGCTTTCCATTTCGGAAATGTCTCCCAATGCCAAAAATTCCTTCATTGTATACCAATTTCTGGCTTCATTGTTACTAATATAGAAGAAGAACAAACAACGCCATATCAAATATTTGACGGGTATCGCAAAATCAAATACCCATTCATAGTCGATGATGTAATATTTGTTTCGGGTCGAGTCAACGAAAATATTACCGAAAATATAATCGATATTGGTGTTCTTCAAACAAGGCATAGCGGGCAAATCTGACGATGTTCCAAAAACCTTTTGAAACCCCGGATTGTTGGCAAAACGATAGCTTACTGCATCTTCCCAAAGCCACTCGATCACAACTTGTATCTGTGACTCGAAAGCTTTTTTATCACCGCGACGAATGCAGGCACACAGCTTCTGCTCTAGAGTTTGAAACTCAAAGTATGTCATGCAGACGCCGTCTTCGATTTCGTTAATCGGCGCATGTTGAAAAGATGCGCTATCGTTTTTGTGATTTTCATAATAAGCGCTCATCCGCTTAAGATGATGTTTCGCACCCGGGCTCATAGCCAACTTATCGACAACGCGCTCACCGTTTTTCCTGCGGATAATTGTCGCGATGTTAAAATCCTTTCGACGATTATTGCTGAATTTTACATAATCAATTCCGCTGTCAGTAAGGGTGCCGGTTTTTTTTACCTCAATAATAAATGAATTGGCAAAATGATCACGAATCCCTTCGTTTTTTAAGGTTTTAAGCATTTTATTCTCGTCAAAAAGAGACAGACGGTCATGATCATACCCAGCATTCGTCGTTGGATATGAAAAATCCATAGTATTGATTGTGGCATCGGTAAACAGAGCTGTCGGAAATTTATAATCCGGATACGGATAATAAAAACGCCTTTCGCCAAAACTACCTTCGTCCAGCAAGTCATTCATTTCCTTTTTTGAGAACGTTCTGACAAAATCAATACTGGGATAGTCATTTAGACCGCTGAAAAGCGCTGCCGTGTGGTCTTCAACAGCACCGTTGAAATATTTAAGTCCCAATCTGTTTTCAATAGCAATAAGCAGTATGCCATCTTTCTTAAGGAGATCGCGAATGGTGGACAAAAAAGTGTCGTAAGGTGAATCTCCTTCGGTAAAACTTGCCGCGTATTCCAGCACACCGTTTAAGATAATATAGTCAAATTTCCCGGAGAAAGTCATTGCGTTAAAGTTTCCGGTATAAAGATCTAAATTATCGTACTTTTTGTTGCGCTCATAATTAATTTCCGCGCGAATTTTGGTCAGCTCAACAGATGTCACATGATCAACTTTTTCGCAAAAGAGACCCGTTAAAGCACCGCAACCGGATCCGATTTCAAGCAAAGAAGCATCTTTTTTGAAAGGATACCAACTGAATGCATTGTGTCTAAGCTCACTTAAATGATAAAACATCGGCCATCTGTTATCTTTGGATAAAACCGCGTTATAATCGGTTGTATTTTTAACAACATCAAGGAGTTCGAGTTCTATATCACCGTCGGAATAACCGGTGTCATCCTGATAAAATTCTAAATGCCAGTTTGCCATTCTCTCACCTCGTGATTAAAGTTTATTAATTGAGATCTTTGTATTGGTATCAAAAAATCCTACCGTATCCTTTTCAGATATCACTCTTAAATCGATGATATCGTAAAAACGATGAAAAACCATAAAGGTGCCGTCAGCATCAATGCCCGTACATCCGAGCGAAATAAAATAGTTGCCGCTTTGAAAAGGAACAATCTGCTTAAAATTCACTTCATAAGTCTCTCCCGCTTTGGCGATAAAGCCGTCCATGCCCTCAAACATATTGTTTGTACCGGTCAGTTCCGTACCCTTGATATCCTTGTAAGACACGGCAAAAATCGGATTGTGAATTTCCTCGTTAAATCGTACTTTACAGGTAATGGTTAATTCATCAAATTTGGCTATTTGATCCGCCGGTTCTCCTTTATTGTTATATAAATTGACCTCGATAAATTCAGCCTGTTTAGTCCCATAATCAATGATATTTTCACTGAGGCGAACATTGCTTTTAATCTTGCCGGAATCGAGCAGTTCCTGCCCGCTTTCTTTATCATTGCCTTGGGTTTCCTGATTAACAAGAATTTTTTTATATAAATCTACCATATCCCGGGCTCCGCCGATTTCAATTTGCTCGCCCTCATTTAAAACCATTACTCGGTCGCAATATTTAATCACAGAGCTTAAATCATGGGTGACGAAAATAATCGTCTTCCCACGACGCTTAAAGTCCATGAATTTTTTGTAACATTTTAATTGGAAAAATGCATCCCCAACGGAAAGCGCTTCATCAACAATGAGAATTTCAGGATCGACATTGATAGCCAAAGCGAAGGCAAGACGGACAAACATTCCCGATGAATACGTTTTGACCGGTTGATCAATATGTTCTCCGATATCGGCAAATGCGACGATTTCATCGAGTTTGGCGTCCATCTCTTCTTTGGTGTAACCCATAATATCCCCATTTAGGTATATGTTCTGGATTCCCGTATATTCCATGTTAAAACCTGCCCCTAGTTCAAGGAGGGCAGAGATGCGACCGTTAATATTTACGTCGCCATCGGTTTCTGTCAAGACTCCGGTGATGATTTTAAGCAGGGTGGACTTTCCGGACCCGTTTTTTCCAATAATTCCGAAACATTCTCCTTCTTTAACATCGAAATTGATATCACGAAGTGCGTAAAAATCTTCGTGATATTTTTTTCGCGTCAGCGAAAAAGCCTCAATCAAACGATATTTCGGGCTTTTGTACATATAGTATATTTTTTTTAGATTACGAACAGAAATGACGTTTTTATTTTGATCCATGTCGTCCTTCCTTTAGAGAACATCTGAAAAATGCGGACGCATTTTGGAATAAGTAATTGATCCGATGATAAGCAGCACAAGCGTAACTCCCCAAAAATAAAGTCCCATTTTCCAATGATCCCAAAACCACGCCGTTCCGAAAAAGGCATCACGATAACCTTGCACGACATAAAATAGGGGATTCAGTTTAAAAAGTAAATGATACTTTTCTGGAAAATTATTGATGCTCCACAAAACAGGACTACCCCACATCAATACCTGAAGGCCGACACTGATAAGCGGCGTAATATCACTAAAAAACGGCTGGATGGAAGATGTAATCCATGTTAACCCCGTCAGCATAACAATAAGTCCAAAAAGATAATAAACTATCTGGAGCAAATGCAGATTTGGAATAAATCCGTAAAGCGTCGTTAGAATCACCGCTATCCCAATAAAGAAAAAATGGGTATATAAATTTGACAGTAACTTGGCTGTTGGCAAAATATGAATATTGAATACAACTTTTTTAACCAAATAACTGTATTCTCTGTAGCAATTCGTCGCCGAAAGTAACGTATCAGAAAAGAAAAACCACACAATTATCCCAGTGACAAGATAGAGAATAAAAGGAATAGATCCATCAGTCATACCCGCTTTAAAACCTTTTTCAAAAACAAACCAATAGACGAAAATTGTCACAAGCGGTGTGAAAAAAGCCCAAAAAACGCCAAAAAACGATCCGGCATAACGTGCTTTAAAGTCATTTTTTGAAAAGCGTAATAACAATCTTCTGTTCTGCCAAATATCCTTGAAAAAAGCAAAAAAATCTTTTATCATCGTAATCCTTTCTTAAAAAAGCCGTTAAATCAGTCTCTTATAAAACTTGTTATTTCTCTTTCTAAACGAAAACAATTAACACATCCGCAAGATCGAAACATGTCTGATAATACCATTGATTTGAAAACATATTATTATAAATGAACATTGTCTCAATCAAAACAAAATATACTATACTCCGCTACCAAATGGTAAAACCTTACCGCGACATCAACGGATGGTTATTTTACGGCTTCCTATTAAAAAACCACCGCTACCTGCAAATACAGCCAGCGGTTGGCAAAATTATTTTTTCTTTGAATACATTTTTTCGTAATATTCCTGATATCCACCAGATTTTACCTGAGCTACCCAATCCTGGTGACTGAGATACCAATCGATGGTCTCGACAATGCCTTCTTCAAAGGTATAAGAAGGTTCCCAACCGAGTTCGGTGGTTATTTTGGTGTTGTCAATAGCATAACGTCTGTCATGACCCAAACGGTCTTCAACGTGAATCTTCAAATCGTCAGAAATCTTGGTATAATCGGTTTTAATGTCAGGATAAGCACCTTCTTCAAGACGTTTTTTGACATTTTCGATAATAAGATCAACGATTTGAATGTTGGCTTTTTCGTTATTTCCGCCGATATTATACACTTCGTTCAAACGGCCGTGGCGCAAAACGGTATCGATACCGCTGCAATGATCCTTGACATGGAGCCAGTCGCGAACCTGCATACCATCGCCGTAAATCGGCAGTTCTTTCAAATCGATAACGTTGGCAATCATCAAAGGAATGAGTTTTTCCGGGAATTGATTGGGACCGTAATTGTTGGAGCAGCGCGTGATATTCATCGGGAATTTAAAAGTATTGCCATAGGCGCGCACCAGCAAATCGGCACTGGCTTTAGAAGCGGAGTAGGGACTGTTGGGCGTAATCGGCGTGGTTTCGGTGAACATACCGGTCTTACCCAAAGCACCGTAAACTTCATCTGTTGAGACCTGCAGATATTTTACATCTTCTTTATACGTGGGATATCCTAAATCATCCTTACCCGTCTGCCATGCGTTTTTGGCCGCGTTAAGCAGAATCTGTGTTCCCAAAATGTTGGTTTTAACAAAAATTTCAGGATTTTCAATACTGCGGTCCACATGAGATTCCGCCGCAAAATTGACCACATAATCAAAATTATATTCAGAAAACAGCGCGTCGACAAAAGCCTTATCGGCAATATCCCCTTTGACAAAAACGTAGTTGGGGTTTTCTTCAACATCCGCCAGATTTTCCAAGTTACCGGCATAGGTAAGCGCATCCAAATTGACGATAATATCGTCGGTATGCGTATTTAACTGATATTTAACAAAATTTGAACCGATAAAACCGGCACCGCCTGTTACAAGTATGGTTTTCAAAAGAACGCTCCTTTCGTGCGCGCACAAAACACATCATGCGCATCGAATAACTGATGTATTATAAAAGATGTTTTTTAAAATTGCAACTGGTCACGCACATCTTTTAAGAAAGGCTGCTTTTCGTCCTTCTCGGAAAGAATGAGTGAATCCAAATCATCAACAGGCCATTCGACGCCGATATCCGGATCATTCCAGCGAACGCCGCCGTCATATTCCGGATGATAAAAATCAGTACATTTATAATTGAAAGTCGCCGTTTCCGAAAGAACCACAAAACCATGGGCAAATCCTTCGGGGATATAGAACATGGTGTGGTTTTCAGCGCTTAATGTCACGCCGGCCCATTTGCCATAGGTAGGAGAACCCGCGCGCAAATCGACGCCGACATCCCATACTGTACCTTCCGTGGCGCGAACAAGCTTGCCCTGGCTGTGTTGGGTTTGGAAATGCAATCCGCGGAGTACGCCCTTACGGGAGCGAGATTCATTGTCCTGCACAAAAACCATGTCAAGACCGGCTTCGTTAAACGTCTGCTGATTATAAGTTTCCATAAAATAGCCGCGTTCGTCACCGAACACCTGAGGATGTACAATCACAAGGCCTTCAATGCCCGTCTTTTCGATTTTAATGGCTGCCATAGCTAACCTCCCTGCCTTCCGCCGCGCGTTTAATGAGATACTCACCGTATGCTGTTTTCTTCATGGGTTCCGCCAATTTCAGCAATTGATCTTTGTCTATAAATCCTCTGAGATAAGCGATTTCCTCAACACATGATACATAAAGTCCCTGGCGTTTTTGAATGGTTTCCACAAAATTAGACGCTTCAATCAAGCTGTCGTGGGTACCGGTGTCAAGCCAGGCCATTCCGCGGCTGAAAAGCTCAACTTTGAGATCGCCGCGTTTAAGATAAGTTTCATTAACTGTCGTGATTTCCAACTCGCCTCTTGCCGACGGTTTGATGTTTTTGGCGATGTCCACCACGTCGTTATCATAGAAATAAAGTCCCGGTACGGCAAAATTGGATTTGGGCACTTCGGGTTTTTCCTCAATGGAAAGCACTGTTCCGTCTGGAGCAAATTCCACCACGCCGTAGCGCTTGGGATCGTGAACGGGATAGCCGAAAATCACAGCACCGTGATCCAGCGCCGCCGCGGCTTTAAGAGAACCGGTAAAGCCCTGTCCGTAAAAGATATTATCGCCGAGAACCAATGCGACTTTATCATCGCCGATAAATTCTTCGCCGATAATAAAAGCTTCAGCAAGCCCGTTGGGCGCTTCCTGTACTTTATATGTAAAATGAAGTCCCAGCTCTTCGCCGGTGCCCAGAAGCCGCTCAAAATTACCGATATCCTGAGGCGTGGAAATGATGAGAATATCCCGAATGCCCGAAAGCATTAAAGTTGAAAGAGGATAATAAATCATCGGTTTGTCATAAATGGGCAAAAGCTGTTTGGAAACAGCGCGGGTAATGGGATACAGACGAGTTCCCGAACCGCCTGCGAGAATAATTCCTTTCATATTGTTAAACTCCTTTTTTCTTAAGATTCATCAAGCCAATTCAAATAATCGACAAGCGCTTCCTGCCAAGGTCTGAAAACATTGCGCCCGAGGGCTTCAAGTCCTTTGTTTTCCAAAACGGAATATTTGGGTCTGGGGGTTTTACTGGGATATTCTTCGGATGTGACAGGAGAAACATCAATGTCAATACCCTTAAGCTTAAAGATTTCGCAAGCGAAATCATACCA
>CACZTE010000050.1 GCA_902784045.1 uncultured Eubacterium sp.
ATGGTTCGCTATGGCGATACTTCCGTACTTTGTATTGTGACGGTTTCCAAAAAACCGCGGGATGGCATGGATTTCTTTCCCTTGTCTGTCGATTATATTGAAAAACAATACGCTGTCGGCAAAATTCCCGGCGGTTTCTTAAAACGCGAAGGACGCCCCACAGAAAAAGCAACTTTAAATTCCCGTTTAATCGATCGCCCCATCAGACCATTATTCCCTAAAGGATTTCGTAATGATGTACAGGTCGTGACAACCGTTATGTCTGACGATCAGGATAACGCTCCGGAACTCACAGCGATGCTTGGCTCATCCATCGCATTGTCCATTTCAGATTTACCTTTTGCCGGTCCTACCGCTTCCGTTCAAATCGGTCTGATTGACGGAAAGTTTATTTTAAATCCCGTCGAATCCGAAAGAGAACAATCTGATTTACATCTCACCGTTTCCGGAACCAAAGACGCGGTGATGATGGTGGAAGCTGGTGCCAACGAAATCACTGAAGACGTCATGCTCGATGCTATTTTATACGCGCATGAAGAAATCAAAAAAATCATTGCGTTTATCGAAGAAATCGTAGAAGCAGTTGGACAGCCCAAAGCCGAATATAAATTATATTTGCCCACCGAAGAACTGACTGACGAAATCGAAACATATATCGGCACCAAAATGCATGACGCCGTTAATTTAGATGACAAAGACGAACGTATCGAAACCATGAATACGCTTATCGATGAAACTGCCGAACATTTCGCGGAACTCTATCCCGACAACGTTTCGGATATCGATACAGTCATCAACAGCTTGAAGAAAAAAGAAGTCAGAAGCCTTATTTTAGACCGCGGTATTCGTCCGGATAACAGGCAAATGACAGAAGTGCGTCCCATTACCGCGAAAGTCGATTATATTCCGCGCGTTCATGGTTCGGGACTCTTTACCCGCGGTGAAACTCAGGTTTGTTCCGTGGTGACCCTCGGTGTTTTACGTGATGCGCAGGTTTTGGACGGCTTGGAAGTTGCCGAAAAAGAAAAACGCTATATGCATCAATATAATTTCCCCAGCTATTCTGTCGGGGAAACCAGACCGATGCGCAGTCCCGGAAGACGTGAAATCGGTCATGGCGCACTTGCCGAGCGCGCGCTATTACCCATGATTCCTTCTAAAGAGGATTTTCCTTATGCCATCCGTGTTGTCTCTGAAGTATTAAGTTCCAATGGTTCCACTTCTCAGGCGTCGGTATGCGGCAGTACTCTTGCACTTATGGCGGCCGGTGTGCCGATTAAAAAGCCTGTTGCGGGCTGCGCGATGGGTCTGATTAAAGAAGATGACAAACTTGCCATTTTAACAGATATCCAGGGAATGGAAGACTTTTTGGGCGATATGGACTTTAAAGTTGCGGGTACCAAAGATGGCATCACAGCCATTCAAATGGATATCAAGATTCATGGTATTGACCGTGAAATTTTAACCCGCGCGTTAGCTCAGGCCAAAGACGGCCGTATGCATATTCTCGGGATTATGAATGAAGCCATTGATCAACCGAGAGAAGATCTCTCTCCCTACGCGCCTCGAATCACCACCATGCATATCCACCCTGATAAAATCCGTGAAGTTATCGGTAAGGGTGGGGAAGTTATCAACGGTATTATTGAAGAAACCGGCGTCACAATAGACATTGAAGATGACGGCACTATTTTTATCGCTTCAGTATCCGGTGAAGCTTCTGAAAAAGCCATAAGCATGATCAACGACATTGTTCGGGAAGTGGAAGTGGGCGAAGTAATCAAAGGAAAAGTTGTCCGCATTATGAAATTCGGCGCGTTTGTCGATATTCCGGGCGGTAAAGACGGATTAATTCACATTTCGAAATTAGCTCACCATCGCGTGGAACGTGTTGAAGATGAAGTCAATATCGGTGATGAGGTGACCGTTAAAGTCATCGAAATTGACGACCAGGGTCGCATTAATCTTTCCAGAAAAGCATGTCTGCCCAGAAAATAATCAATCATGAGCAATCATATCACTTTACGTGTTTATAATAACTCCGGCTATCCTCTGCCGGCATATCAATCAAAAGGCGCTTCAGGAATGGATCTGAGAGCAGCTATTTCAGACCCGATGGTTTTAAAACCCCATCGGGTCTACCGCGTTCCAACGGGTATTTATGTCGAATGTCCAATCGGTTATGAAGTTCAGATACGGGCCCGCAGCGGACTCGCGTTTAATCACGGTATTACGCTTGTCAACGGTATCGGAACGGTTGACGCGGATTACCGCGGGGAAATCTGCGTGATTATGATGAACCTTTTGGACGAGGAATACACAATTCAACCCGGAGACCGTATTGCGCAAATGGTTGTTGCCGAAACCATTACCGCCGCTTTGTCAGAAGTGAAATCCGAAGATGACCTTAAGCCTACGCAAAGAGGCGCCGGCGGATTCGGTCACAGCGGTTTAAAATAACTCGGTAAAATTAAAGATTTCTGATTTAAAATATAGTCGTTAGTCAATTGATAAGCTGGATTATTATGCTTTATCGGATTTATCAACGATTTTAGTACAAAAACGGATGGTGATAATAGAATGGCAGCACGTCAAAAAAAATCAGGAAAACAAACAACTCAAAAAACGTCTACCTCTCGAAATACAAAAAAGAACACATCAAAAAACAAAACACAATCCCGTTCCGCATCGAATCAAAAGGGAAAAAACCAGAATACCGAAAAAAAAGTACCATATCGTATAATCGGCGTTATATTAGTCATTATCGCTTTATACAGTGCTTATTCTTATGCTGTTGCTGTTCCAAACGCTTTTGATAAAATATGGGGAAAGGGCATCCTAACCTATTTATTTGGCAATATGACGACAATTGTTTGCATTTACGCTTTGGTATGCGGCATTATGATGGTCATAAAAAAATGGGAAGTCAATCGTCGTTTTATGTTTTATATCGCTTTGATATTATTAAACTTAGCGATTTTCTTTAGTATCAGCTATCCGCAAATGGAAGCTGTTGCTTTGATGGATCTCTTTAGCCCTGTTATTTATTGCGGCGGTGGTATGACGAGCTACGGCGGCGTGATCGGCATGGTTCTTGCGTTTATTCTGTGTACCATTCTTAGCAAACCGGTCACCATGATTCTACTCGTTCTTTTGACAATTTTAGAAATTTATTTAATGATTTCAGCTCGTTTCCCCAAAGTTTTTGGATGGTTGGGTGATCAAGGAAAAGAAATTGTCGAAAAAAGGGTTGAGAACATTAAAGAAGATCGTGAGTTATTCCAGAAACGAAAAGAAGCCGAGCATAAACGCGAAGCGCAAGAACAAGAGATCATCGATCAAAACTACGATCAGCTCTTTAATCCCAGCGACATCGGCGAAGTGTCCGTCGATACGCAGTTTATCAATGTAGATGATGTGCTTGACGGTTTGGATAAACCTGTCGAAAAACAAAAAACACCAAAGCAG
Organism: uncultured Eubacterium sp.; assembly: GCA_902784045.1. Lineage (GTDB taxonomy): Bacteria > Bacillota > Clostridia > Eubacteriales > Eubacteriaceae > RUG12931. The sequence continues at coordinate 3,469 of CACZTE010000050.1, forward strand.
AAGCAAAAAGAACCGGATGAGCTTGACATCAAACCGATCGCGAAAAAGCACGCGGAGGATCAAAAAACTCTGTTTGCGGACAATGAATCCTCGGATTATCAATTTCCTGACGTCGCACTTTTAAATCCGGGTGTTCACAAAGGAAAAGACCGTAAAAATGATGTCCTCAAAAAAGCAGGACAAATTGAAGAAACGTTAAATAATTTCGGTGTTGACGCAAAAATCGTCGGCGTCGATGTCGGACCATCCATTACACGTTTTGAATTACAGCCTGCTCCCGGCGTAAAAGTCGGGAAAATCGTCAATCTTTCTGATGATTTAGCTTTAAATTTAGCGACATCTGATATACGAATGGAAGCACCGATTCCCGGTAAGTCCGCCGTTGGAATTGAAGTTCCAAACAAAGTCAGCGACATTGTTTCTCTAAGAGATATTATAGAATCACCTGCTTTTATCAAAACAAAAAGTGTCTTACCTTTTGCATTGGGAAAAACACTGTCCGGTCAAAACATTATCGGGGACATTTCAAAAATGCCTCATGTGTTGATTGCCGGTGCTACTGGTTCCGGAAAAAGTGTTTGTATTAACACCATTATCATCAGCTTACTATACAAATGCACTCCTGAGGAATTACGTTTTATTATGGTTGATCCCAAAATGGTTGAACTTAATCAATATAACGCCATTCCACACATGCTTATTCCTGTCGTCACCGATCCCAAAAAAGCCACTTATGCCCTTAATTGGGGAATTAAAGAAATGACAGATCGTTATCAACTCTTTAAAGACAGCGGTGTACGGGATATTGATGGTTATAACGCAAAAATGACATCTCAGCATCAAAAGAAGCTTCCGCGTATCATCATTGTGATTGACGAATTAGCAGATTTGATGATGACTTCTCCCAAAGAAATCGAAAGCGCTATCTGCCGAATTGCTCAATTGGCAAGAGCATGCGGCATTCACTTGGTCATCGCAACGCAAAGACCTTCCGTAGATGTTATTACAGGACTTATTAAAGCGAATATTCCTTCAAGAATCGCTTTTTCCGTCGCGTCTAATACTGACAGTCGAACAATTCTTGATCAAGTCGGTGCTGAAAAACTTCTTGGCAAAGGTGATATGTTGTATTTTCCGGTTGGAAAATCAAAACCGCTTCGTGTACAGGGTACTTTTGTTTCTGATGCTGAGATTAACCGTGTGATTGACGCCGTGTCCGGAGGGAAGCAGCCTGTTTTTGATAATCAAATCGAGGAAACAATCGAAAGCTATCAAGTCACAGAAGAAACCGATGAAACTGAAGACGACCTTTTCCCGCAGGCAGCGGAGCTCGCTTTCGCAAACGGGAGTATTTCAACTTCATTTATTCAACGCAAATTGCGGGTTGGTTACTCCCGCGCGGGCAGAATTATTGACGAGCTCGAACAAAAAGGAATTATATCCGGACCAAACGGGAGTAAGCCGCGGAAATGTCTTATGACAAGAGAGGAATTCTATGGACAAAAATAAATTCCAAGAATTCCCTGTCATTTACAATGATAAGATTTTAAATACTTATCCATCATGAGGTCAATCATGACAAATACAAAACAGAAGGTCTTTATCAAAACCTTGGGTTGTGACAAAAATAC